>NZ_JAVKEA010000155.1:0-15651 GCF_040221695.1 Coleofasciculus sp. E2-BRE-01
GCGATCGCGCCGTGGAAGCAAAAACCCTGAATAATCTGGGTGGTGTCTAATGCCTGTTGTTTTTCTCCTAAGTCTGAATAGACACCACCAATATTATTCAGGGTGTTTGCTTCCCCGGCGCGATCATCCACAGCATGAGATAAGGATAAAGCCTCTTGGAACTACTCTAATGCCAGATGTTTTACTACTAATACAGAATAGACACCACCAAAATTAATCAGGGTGACAGCTTCCCCTGCGCGAACTTCTACAGCCCTCCTTAAAGGTAAAGCCTGTTTGTAGTACTCTAATGCCTGTTGATTTTCTCCTAAGTCTGAATAGACAGCACCAATATTATTCAGGGTTATTGCTTCAAGGGCGCGATCTTCGAGTTCTCGATAAAGAGGTAAGGCTTGATTATAATAATCCAGCGCTTTTTGCTTGAATCCTAATAAATTATGAGTTCTACCCAGTGCCAGATTAATCAAAGCCTCTTTTGATTGATCCCCCACTTCACGCCACAGAGAAAGCGCTGCTTCCCATTTTTCGATCGCTTGTTGCAGGGATTCGGCTGTCCCTTGTTGAAACAGTTGCAATCCTTCGTTAGACAGTCGTTCGGCTTCAGCGCGTTTATCGGCTTGGGCGATCTTTATCGGCGCTATCTCTCCAGCGCGTTTCGGTAGGGATAACCCCTGATCTTGTCCCACAGCGACGATGAAAATGCTGCTGAATATAGTGATTACAGCATGACAGGAATAAACCAACCATTGCCGAGAAGCTAAGGTTGGCTTGAGAAAATAGGTTTGACGTTGTTCTGTTGGCTTTTGGTAATGCATCAGTTTATGTTCACGTTTGGGTTGAGTGCGCCTTCACTACCCTCTATGTCTTACGAGGTTGAGGTTATGCAATGTAGAGACGTAGCATGCTACGTCTCTACACGCCATTTCCCTTTGCCCAGGATTTATCCCTACCTGCCAAACCGTTCTAATAGTTCCTCACGAGAACGAGTTAATAGCAAAGGAGTCAACTCTTGATGAGGTAACTCTAACATGGATGCGATTTTGTCGGCTAATTCTGCATCAACTTCACCAAACCTTACTCTCAGCAGGTTCTCCACCTTTTCTCGCCTCCCTTCGCCTAATCTCAAATCTCGCCCAGAACCCTCGCCAAACCACAGTAATAACTCCTGCTTAGAAAGGCTAAACAGTAGACGAGTTAACACCTCTGGCGGTAACTGTAACATCGGTGCGATGATCGCTTCTAATTCGGCATCAATCTCACCAAACCGCACTCGGAGGAAGTTTTCCACCATGAGTCGCTGTCCTTCTTGTCTGCCTTCTAAGACAGCCTCTTCCCGCCATTTCAAATACGCTGGTGATAAGTTCATAATTAACTCCCGATCTGCATTACTTAACCTTTCACTCCTGCCCACATTAATGCGCCAATTGGCTAGTATTTCCAGTATATTCCGCCGCAATGGACTTTCTTGGGGCAACTCAAGTAACTCCTCAATTGCTTGTTGCTGTGTTCTCCTTTTTCCTAATACTCTTAACCACAGTGTATCTTGACTTACGGGTAATTGGTTAATCGCTACCAGTGCGGTTCTCAGAAATTCAGCTAAGAAGTAAACCCCTTCTCCCCAATTCTCCGACTCATTCAACTTGGCACCAAACCCGTTGAGTAACCGTTGAGAACAAGAGGGCGATAGAATCCACAAAAGGGGTAACTCATCCTCTGACACAGAACGTTTCTCTCGTCGTGCCTTTCTCAAAAGTTCAGCTCGTAGCGAATACAATTTCAATAAGCAACCGTGTATTTCGGCTACAGTCGGGGCATTACGAAACGGTTCAAATAGACAGGCGGTGGCTGCCATTTTCCCCAATAATCCCAGATTAGAAGAATCTGTCGAGGGAGAAGATGCAGGTACAAACCAAACATCCACCTGGCGCACTTCGCTGGGTACATCTCGGCTAGTTTCTACTGTCCCCAGTGGCGCTAATAATTCTTCCAAATACTGCTTGGCAAATTGGTCATGAGGTTGTCGTGTCATAGGTCAAGGAACAGGGATGATAAAACCGATAACTTATTACTCCCGTTCCGGCATAAGCTGCTGTAATTCAACCCCCACACCGATTGGAGTTTTTCGTTCGTTATACAAGGATTTTATCCTGGAGTTTATGCCAAACGATATTTAAATAAAAAAACAATAATGTAGGATTAATTTGTTTATTTTATCGCTCATCAATCTAATCGAGCGTTTTACCCTCATTTCCTAACCCTTTTTCCATCCTCCCCTATAACATCGGTCTAGTAATCGAAATTGATGCTATATTTCAAAAAAAAAACTGTAACAAGAGCGACCAAATAATACCTTTTGTAGAGACGTTGCATGCAACGTCTCTACAAACTACAAGGATTTCGCCATTATTAGTTATTCAGGTTTAAATACCGAATAGCTTACTGCACAGCTTGAATCGCCGCTTCTGCATTCACCAAACCCAGACCAAAGAAATAATTCTCAGCGGAAGTGGGTTCAGGAAATATTAAAAATTCGGGTCTTTCTTCGGGTTTTTCCCCAGTTAAACGGGCTTGTTGATAACTTTGATAAAGATCCTGTTCTGTTTCCGTTAGCGTTAATCCCTGATAACTAGCTGTTTCTTCCAACACGTCTATAATTCGCTCTCGATTCAGGGTATTATTCACTCCTTTCATTAAAGCCACTACCCCAGATACAGCAGGTGCAGCAAAGGATGTTCCCTGAACTTGCACATAGTTACCCAAGGGATCGAGAGTATATCCCCAAGCATAGTCAGGTTTCGTTATCCCTTGCCATAATGATGATAATCCAGTCCCCCCGGTGGTTAAAATACCCCCACTCAAACTGCGACTAATATCTCCACCGGGAGCAACCACATCCAACCCTTTGCCATAATTACTATAGGAACTGCGCTCACCGTGCATGTTCGTCGCCCCGACAGAAAGAACTTGGGGAATAGCCGCCGGGAAACTAATTCCAGATCGATTTTCATTTCCGGCTGAAGCCACAATTACCAGTTGAGGATTTGCCTCTAAAACACTCAAGATTTGTTCATTTAATGCTTGATGAGGCATTAATCCGCCTAAACTCAAATTAATTACATCAACATCTCGTGCCGCCGCGTAGCCAATTGCTTCAATTAAAGAGATGGAATCTATTGCACCATTTAATCCAAAGACGCGAATCGGTAAAATTTTTGCCTGGGGTGCAACCCCGACTATTCCGCTTTGATTTGGAGAATGCGCCGCCACTACACCAGACACCCAGGTTCCATGAAATTCAGATGTTATCTGACTGCGAAAGTATTGTTTAATTGAATTACCCCTTTCACAAGCAGACGCATCAGGGTTGTTCTGAGCGAATAGGAAGGCTATGTTTTTATACTCTTCCACCATTTCCTGACAAGATAGCTCAAAGGTATCGCGAAAATGGGGCTGAATAATATCCCGTTCATTCCGACTCAATCGGGTATCAGGATCACCTTGTCCAGAACTAGAAAAGTCCCACCCTTTGACCTCACCGGGGAGTTTGTCGGGATAATGATCTGTGGTATAAATATTGTTAGCTAAATCCTGGTGATCCCACTGGATCAAACTGTCAATCACCGCAACCACAACCCCATCCCCACCCTGGCTGGCTTGCCAAGACGCGATCGCGCCAATATCGGTACGAGGCAAAAATTTCCCTCGTTGCGGTGTACTATCGAGATGCCACAGTAGCGGTAATAAGGTGGTGGAAAAGGGAGTGTCTTTGGGCTTAGGTAAACGAGCAAGGCGTTGTTGCAGGATTCGCTCCGGATCAAGAATTTCTTGGCTAGAATTAATCAGGTTGGTTTGGGGGACAATTTTATCCGAAATTGCTTGAATAAAATTAGGTGTCGCTGACTGAATCCCACTGACTTGATTGAGTTGATTAGCAACGGTAATTATTTCTGTCCCTGATGCCGATTTTGACCGGGCGACATAGCGATTTTGACTGAAGCGGAGGGGACGAATGATTTCTAAATTCTGCTCGTCCAACACTTGTTGCTTCTGGGTTTCGGATGTCTCTGGTGCAAAACTAATGACAATTTCATTGGGGAGAACAATCAAATTTTCATTCTCCCTATCCTCAGATTCCCCTTGGTTGAGAACGGGTAAGGTTTCCTCAACATAAGGCTGTTGTTGAATCTGATTGGTTAACAACCGGGTAGACGTTCGCACCCCAGCCGGAAGCCGAACCAACGCTAACTGATTACCGAGAGGGTCAACTTGTAAGTTTGTATTCGGTTGTAACGTCGAACCTCGCCCTTGAATTCTCCTTGTAGTTAAATCGTCTTGGAGTTGCAAATATAGGGGTTTATTCCCTCGCGGCTGAATGGCTTTGAAGCGAACCGCCAGCACATCGTTACGTAGATTTAGGGGAATTTGTTTGCCATAGAATGAGTAGGATAGTGCTTCAGTCGGTTGGGCTTGAGCTAGAGAGGCTTGAGGACGTGAACCTAGATTGTCAATGTTCCACAAACAGGCTGTGATTAAAATGGCAGATACAAATCGCTTCATCTTGAGTATCCTTGTATACGCTACGATGTATCTCTACTTCTGGAGTAGGGAAGCTTATGCAAATCAGAGAGTATAATTATAAGTTGTAGGGTGCGTTAGGCGCATTTGAGGATTAACTTTTATCATTTCAACACATAAGAGCGCCGCAGGGCACCATGTTTCAGTTCAGTTGTGTAGGGTGCGTTAGGCGCATTTGAGGATTAACGTTTATCATTTCAACACCTAAGTGCGCCGTAACGCACCATGTTGTATAGGATGCGTTAGCTGCATTTGAGGATTAACATTTATCATTTCAACACACACATAAGAGCGCCGTAACGCACCATGTTGCGGTTCAGCGATACTTCGGTGCGTTACGCTGCGCTAACGCACCCTACGGTTTGAGACAATTTTGGGATTTAATTCCACTAGGCTTGTAATGTAAACGCTGCCCAATAATCAAGCATTTCTACCCAGCAAACCGTTCTAATAATTCCTCACGAGAAAGCGTTAACAGCAAAAGAGTCAACTCTTGATGGGGTAACTCTAACATGGCTGCGATCGCGCCTGCTAATTCCACATCAATTTCACCAAACCGCACTCTCAGCAGATTCTCCACGTTTTCCCAACCTACAAGTTAATTGAATTGCGGCTACTGGAACGCTGATCTAAATGTTGACGTTTTAATTCAAAACACACGACGGCGGCGGCAGAGGCGACGTTTAAGGATTCGGCTGGGGAGTTAATTGGAATTGATACCCATGTATCAATTAATTGGTGATGATCGGAATGAATTCCTTCGGTTTCATTTCCGAGGACAAATACTGAAAAGGGAGAAAAGGATAGGTTATAGAGTGTTGAGGTGGCTGTGCCGCTTAAGCCATAAATTGTATAGTTTGCCTGACGCAATTGCTGGAGGGCTTCAGATAGTTCCGCACAGCGCAATACTCTGGTATAAAAGGCTGTGCCTGCGGAGGCTTTAATTACGAGGGGATTCAAGTCAGGACATCCTTTTCGGGGGAGGATAATTCCGTCAAATCCAGCGGCTAGGCAAGTGCGGATGATCATGCCGACATTACTGGGATTTTTGACGCCATCTAAAGCCAAGAATTGGCGGGTTTGGGGTTTCTGGTTGGGGGGATGAGATTGTTGGCGTTCTAAATAGGTGGATAGGGCTTCCATCGCGGGGGGAATGACATCGACAACGACGCCTTGATCATGACGACCGTTGCGCGAAATTCGGGTAATGTATTTGGGGGATTCTCGCGAAATTTTTACACCGCGTTGTTTGGCTTGTTTTACGATTTCGTCAATGAATTCGCCGCTGGCATTATTGGCAATTAAGAGTTTATCGATAATAATATCCGGGTTGGATAGGGCTTCTAATACGGGTTTTCTGCCATAGACTGTAATAAATTTATCTCTGGGATGCTTGGTTTTGTGGGTTGTCATGGTTAGATTTTATGGGTTTTATTGGTACATATCGGTGGGGTTTCTGGGCGCACGTCGGTGTTTTTTTTGCGCACGTCGGTGCGCCCCTACGTGGCTTTACTGGCTTAATCCTCTATGATTTACAACGGATCATCGCATTGTCATTAGATTGTCACAGATGCGTCACATCCAGTAACTAGAGTGTATCTAAGTGAAATTTATTCACTCCTCACACCTCAAAACCATGCTCTGCTCTCTTCCCCTTGGGATAGAGGGCATTTTTATTTATATTTCCTACTTTATAAGTATTGCATCTGATCATATAGTTAAAATTCAGATAAAATGATGGCTACTCTTGATCAACGTCGTCCCCAAAATGTTAAGGGTGATGTTTATGTGGATGAAACTTGTATTGATTGTGATACCTGTCGCTGGATGGCACCCAATGTCTTCCATCGGGCAGATGGACAATCTGCGGTTTATCATCAACCGATGAATGAAACTGAACGGTTAGCGGCGATGCAGGCGTTGTTATCTTGTCCTACGGCTTCGATTGGTACGGTAGATAAGCCGAAGGATATTAAAGATGTTCAGGAGACGTTTCCGATTCCGATCGCGGATGCGGATAATGTTTACCACTGTGGGTATCATGCGGAAAGTTCGTATGGGGCGGCAAGTTATTTGATCGTCCGGGATCAGGGGAATATCTTAGTGGATTCGCCCCGATTTACGCCAGCGTTGGTGAAACGGTTAGAAGAGAAGGGGGAGATTCGCTATCTGTATCTTACCCATAAAGATGATATTGCCGACCATCAAAAGTTTCGAGATCATTTCGGGTGCGATCGCATTCTGCATCGTGATGATATTACCGCCAAGACTCGCGATGTGGAAATTCAGCTAACCGGGGATGACGCGATCGCACTCTCCCCCGATTTGTTAATTATCCCAGTTCCCGGTCACACCAAAGGTCATACTGTTTTACTCTATCAGCAACGGTTTCTCTTTAGTGGGGATCATCTGGCTTGGTCTGATCGCCTGCATCAACTCCATGCTTTTCGTAATGTCTGCTGGTACTCCTGGTCAGAATTGCTGAATTCTATGCGGCGTCTGGCTACCTATCCGTTTGAGTGGGTACTTCCAGGACATAGACGGCGATATCATGCAGATAAGGAAACCATGCGCCAACAGATGCAAAAGTGTATCGCTTGGATGGAAACAGTACGCTAAGTCGGTTGTCCTTTGTCATTCGTCATTTGTCATTCGTCATTTGTCATTCGTCATTTGTCATTCGTCATTTGTCAGGCAATAGGCAATAGGCAATAGGCAATAGGTAATAGGTAATGGGCAATAGGTAAGGTAGAGACGTAGCATGCTACGTCTCTACACCCTCCCTCATCTCCCCCATCTCCCCCATCTCCCTCATCTCCCCCATCTCCCCCATCTCCCCCATCTCCCTCATCTCCCTCATCTCCCTCATCTCCCCCATCTCCGATTTCCTAAGCCATGACTCATGACTACATCCAACCGCCTAATATTCGACCTGCTTCTGTTCTGAGTAAGCAACTCAAATCCCTTTCTAAAGCCGTCAGCATAATTGTCATCGGGATCGGCTGTCTGGGGCTGTTGGGTTGGATGTTTAACCTTTCCTTATTTAAAAGCGTTGTACCGGGATTGGTGACGATGAAAGCCAATACAGCTATTGGCTTTATTATTAGTGGTGCTTCCCTCTATCTGTGGCTTATGGGTAAAGGGAAAAGCAAAAAGCGTTCACCCTATCGGTCATCCTTGATTGGTTCACAGGTATTAGCTGTATTCGTGATCGTGCTGGGTATGCTGACTATTATTCAATATAGTTTTAATCTCAACTTAGGCATTGACCAACTGCTCATTCATGAACGCCCTGATGCGGTAGACGTTGCTGCTGGGGGGCGGATGGCACCGAATACGGCGTCTAACTTTTTGCTATTGGGTTCGGCGTTGCTGCTGTTAGGGAAAGAGGCTTATCTTTCCGCCCAGTTTTTTACGATTTTGGTTTTCTTGGTGGCGTCTTTTGGGCTAATCGGTCACCTCTACCAAATCCCTCTCTTTTATAGTGTTGGCTCCTATACAGGCATGGCAATTCATACTGCCATTAGCTTTATCTTACTGGCGATCGGGATTCTCGGTGCTTCTGCCAATTGGGGGGTGATGAAGGTGGTGATTAGCGATCGCGCTGGGGGTATTATGGCACGACGTCTCCTCCCAGTGGTGATTAGTATTCCGCCTGTGTTGGGCTGGTTGGTGTTATTGGGGTTTCGCGCTGATCTCTATCCGCCTGTCTTGGGATTTGCCTTTCGCAGTGTCTTGGCAATTATCATTTTTGGTGCATTAATTTGGTGTAATGCTAGGCGATTGAATGCCATTGATGACCAGCGACAACAGTTTCAACAGGCGCTGTTAGCCAGTGAACAGAAATTCCATGCCATTTTTGACCAGACGTTTCAGTTTATTGGTTTACTCAAACCCGATGGTACATTGCTGGAAGTGAACCAAACTGCTTTGAATTTTGGCGGATTGCGGCGCGATCAGGTGATTGGTAAACCCTTTTGGCAAGCAAGATGGTGGACGATTTCAGCCCAAACTCAAGAGCAATTAAAAGATGCGATCGCGCGATCGGCTCAAGGTGAGTTTATCCGCTATGAAGTTGATGTGCAAGGGGCAGGGGATAGGATTGCCACGATTGATTTTTCTCTCAAGTCTGTTACCGATGATACTGGACAAGTGATGTTGCTGATTCCCGAAGGGCGAGATATCACCGACGTGAAACAAATCGAAGAACAACTTCGCCAAAGTGAAGAACGCTTCCGCCGTGCCTTTGATGATGCCGCAACGGGTGAAGCTTTGGTGACGCCTGAGGGTCAGTTTATTCGCGTTAATCGTGCTTTATGTGAATTATTAGGGTATCAGGAATCGGAATTACTGGCGACAACCTTTCAGGAGATTACTCATCCCGATGACTTGGAGGCGGATCTGCGCTACGTGCGTCAACTGTTAGCCGATGAGATTCAAACTTATGAAATGGAGAAGCGATATTTTCATAAGCAAGGACATGTCATCTGGATACGGTTAAGTGTTTCGCTGGTGCGCGATAGTCAGAGACAACCGTTGTATTTTGTCGGACAAATTCAAGATATTACTCAGATCAAACAAACCCAAACCCAGATGAACAATCTGGTAACTGAACTCGAACGCAGTAATCGGGAATTAGAAGACTTTGCTTATGTCGTGTCCCACGATTTACTCTCCCCCCTGCATAAATGGCAAATGCTGAATGAGTTGCTGACAGAAGACTATAGTCAGGTTCTAGATGAACAAGGGCAGGAGTACCTGAGACGGATGCGTCAGGTCAAAGAGCGAATGCAAACCTTTATCAATGATTTATTGATGTTATCGCGGGTGACGACCCAAGCTCAACCCTTTGTTCCAGTCAATTTAAATACCGTTGTCCAAGAGGTGTTATCTGATTTGGATATTCAACTCCAGGAAACGGGTGGAACCGTTGATGTCGAAGCGTTACCCACTGTCAATGCTGATCCCCTACAAATGCGACAACTGATGCAGAATCTGTTAAGTAATGCATTGAAGTTTCATCAGTCAGAAATAGCGCCTGTTGTCAAGGTTTATGCCCAGCCGAGTCAACTCCCGGATCAGGATCAAATTGTGGTCAAAGATGAAGGGATTGGCTTTAAGTCAGAGTATGAGGAGCAAATCTTTGAGGCATTTCAACGCTTACACAGCCGTCGTCACTACGAGGGTACAGGATTGGGGTTAACAATTTGCCGCAAAATTGCTCAACGTCACGGGGGAACGATTAGCGCTTCTAGCGTTCCAGGGGAAGGGGCAATGTTTACGATTACACTACCGACAAAGGAGATTGACTCTTCAAGCTACTTGTAGGGACACGATAATATCCACCCGTGTCAAGTTAAGCTCAACCCCTCTCCCAAGCCAGCCCTCACCCCCAGCCCCTCTCCCAAGCTTGGGAGAGGGGAGCAAGAGGGGAGCAAGAGGGGAGCAAGAGGGAGCAGAGGGAGCTGGGGAAGATGGGGAAGATGGGGAAGATGGGGAAGTTAACTCAAAACTCTACCTTACCTATTTATTGCCTATTGCCTATTGCCTATTGCCTATTCCCTCTCCCCACCACAAGACTTATTCAGCAGCTCTTAATTATAGTATTGGAGAAGTGAATCTCTAAAATCACCACTCATGCTGGATCACTGTTGCCGCGTTTTACTGGTTGAAGATGACCCCGATGACATCGAGAAACTGGAAAAACTCATAACCCAAGCCAAATCTCCCTCATTTAGCAGAGGATTTGAACTCCTTTGTGCTGAGACACTAGATCAAGGACGAGGTTATTTGGCGCAAGGAGGTATCGATGTCGTGCTATTAGATTTAATGTTACCCGATAGTCGGGGGATGAACACCCTCCGGACAATGCAGCAAACAGCGCCCGATGTACCGATTATCGTCCAAAGTGTTCTCGAAGATGAGCGAGTTGCGGTTAAAGCCCTGGAAATGGGAGCTTATGGCTATTTACCCAAAGCGAAGCTGGATACCAGTTTACTCGTCTACGCGATTCGCGCCGCCTTGGAGCGACAATATCAACTGGCTGAACTCGAACACCATCAGCAGCAGCAAGAGCTGGAAGAGTTAGAAAAGTTAATCTCTGGCGAGATCAACTCGACGCCAAAATCGTCCAGTGTCGAACCCCTGAATAAGAGAATGCCCGATGTATTGGAGGAACTCAGGCAACGCTATGGTGATTTAATGGAATGGGCATTAGAAGAACGTGTCTATAAAGTTGACCATCAGCTATCGATGCATCTAACGAATTTCGCCGAACAGTTGGGGTTACTCCAAGCCTCCCCCCGTGATCTGATCGAGCTACATACGACAACCTTAAAACAAAAAAGCCAAGCGGTGAATCGACGTAAGGCACAAGCTTATACTACAGAAGGACGCTTTTTACTATTAGAACTTATGGGCAACTTAACCGCTTACTATCGCAGATATTTCATTGGATTGAGTAAAATCAACTTAGAAAAAGATGCTAACAAGTCCAGTCCGTCGTAAAAATAAACAGCAGTATGTTAAAGTCATTGATTACTCTAACATGTGTAAACAATATCAACTCAAGCTTTATGTTACCGGAGATACCCCCCGATCGCAACGCGCGATCGCCAACTTGTATCGACTCTGTGACCAAGAACTACCGGGTCAATATAAAATAACGATTATTGATGTGACCAAATCTCCCCACCTGGCGGAGGCGGAACATATTTTAGTCACCCCGACCTTAATTAAAGAATGTCCCAATCCTGCTCAGCGAATTGTGGGGGATTTGTCCGACACGGAAACGGTTTTATGGGGGTTAAATATCAGAGTCAGGCTCAACAAGATTGAGTAATAGCCCCCCTAATGCTATTCTAGATTTCCCTAAAGTTCACTAAAGCAGCAACGGAATGACTCAACAACAACTGCCAGAGTTTATCGCAAAAGTAAAAACGGGCATTTCTGGCTTTGATCTATTATCAGAAGGGGGACTACCTCAAGGTCGAACCACCTTAGTTGCAGGTACAGCAGGCAGTGCAAAAACGATTTTTGCCTGTCAGTTTCTGGTCGAGGGAATTAGAGAAGGACAAAACGGCGTCTTTGTCACCTTTGAAGAATCTCCCCAAGCCATTCGCAAAAATATGCGCGGCTTTGGTTGGGATATTGAACAATGGGAAGCTGAAAAAAAATTCGCTTTTGTTGATGCGTCTCCGAAAACCGGAAATCGACCCTTAGTTAGTGGTGAATATGATCTCGGTCCCTTGCTGGCTCGCTTAGAATATGCCATAGGACAAGTCCAGGCGGAACGAGTTTCCATGGATTCCTTAGGCGCGGTGTTTTCTTATGTACCCGATATGGCTCAAGTACGCGGCGATTTATTTGATATTGCTTGGGCATTGCGGGAACGGGAAATTACCTCAGTATTGACCTCAGAACGGACTCAGGAATACGGGGACATTAGTCGCTATGGGGTAGAAGAATTTGTCGCCGATAATGTGGTCATTTTACGCAATGTATTGGTGGAAGAGAAACGTCGCCGCACAATTGAAATTCTAAAATACCGAGGCACTCCTCATCAACATGGTGAATTTCCCTTTACGATTTTGCCTGATCAAGGTATGGTTGTCCTTCCCTTAACTGCCTCCAGATTAGATCGAAAATCCTCCAACCAGCGAGTTACATCAGGTAATCCTGAATTAGATAGCATGTGTGGAGGTGGGTTTTTCCGCGATTCGATTATTCTGGTATCGGGGGCGACAGGTACAGGCAAAACCTTAATCGTGACCGAATTTTTGGCAGGGGGTGTTAACCAGGGAGAACGATGTTTGCTCTTTGCCTTTGAGGAAAGCCGGGAGCAGTTATTTAGAAATGCGGCTGGCTGGGGCAGGAATTTTGAGCAGATGGAACGAGAGGGCAACCTGAAGGTTTTCTGTCGCTATCCTGAAGAAACCGGGCTGGAAAATCATTTGGTGAAAATCAAGCAAGTTATCGAAGAGTTTCAGCCGAATCGGGTGGCAGTGGATAGCCTTTCGGCAATGGAAAAGATTGCTCAACTCAAAGGATTTCGGGAATTTATCCTCAGCCTAAATGCTATCCTAAAAAACGAGCGAATTATCGGACTACTCACGGCGAATACAACATCGCTCATGGGCGGAATGTCGGTCACAGAATCTCATATTTCCACCAATACGGATTCAATTATATTACTACGTTATGTGGAAGTTTATGGAGAGATTCGCCGGGGCTTAACGGTGCTAAAAATGCGCGGTTCAAAACATGATAAGGAAATTCGTGAGTTTACCATTAATGAAAGCGGGATGCACATCGGTAGACCATTCCGCAACATTACTGGCATTCTCTCCGGTAGTCCAACCTATATGAGTCAGAGTGAAATTGACCGCCTGGGTAGTTTGTTTGAAGAGACTTAAGGGAAGCAGGGGTTGTAGAGACGTAGCATGCTACGTCTGGGAGATGAGGGAGATGGGGGAGATAGGGGAAGCTGGGGAAGCTGGGGGAGCTGGGGAAGCTAACTCAAAACTCTACCTTACCTATTGCCTATTGCCTATTGCCTATTGCCTATTCCCTGACAAAAAACGAATGACAAAAAACGAATGACGAATGACCAATGACGAATGACCAATGACGAATGACCAATGACGAATGACGAATAAAAAATGACAAATGACTTGAACCTTCTAATTCTACAAGACTCGACTCTGGCAACAGAACCAATACTATCGCTATTATCTGAAGCAGGGCTGACGGTAACGTGGCAGTGCGTCAGTACAAAAGCGGAGTATTTGGCTCACCTAAATCCCACCATTGACCTAATTTTAATCGACTATCCCTTAGCCGAATTTAATGGGATTGAAGCCATTTCCTATCTGCCAGAACAGAATCTGACTATTCCGGTCATTATCATTAGTCATAGTAATCGTGTGTCGATTGCCGTCGATTATATGAAAGCTGGCGCAGCGGGCTATCTGCTTCATGAGCAAGTCTCACAGCTTCCTCACGTTATCAAGCAAGCATTAGAAGCAAAGAACAGTGAACCCCAGAATACAGTTGACTCTACGGATTTACAGAAACAGTTACAAGCCCAAACTGCAACCGTGGCGAAACTCTCAGAACAATCCCAACTGGAAAATTTAGAAAAGGAACAGATCAAAGCAGCACTCATCAAAAGTGAAACCCAGTTTCAGGTTTTAATCTCCAAGAATCCGGATGGGATTATCGTGATAGACGCCAACGGTATTGTCCAGTTTATCAACCCAGCCGCCCTGTCCCTCTTTAGTCGTCAAGAAGACGAACTCTTGGGTCAAGTCTTAGGCTTTCCAGTCGTGGGCGAGGATAACACGGAAGTGGATGTGCGGACAGGAACTGGGGAAAGTCGAGTGGCTCAGATGCGAGTGGTACAAATTGAGTGGCAAGGAAAAAAAAGCTACCTGATTTCCCTGAGAGACGTTACTCAACAAAAGCTTGTAGAACAAGAGAGGATTCAACTCTTAGAAAAAGCCGAAGCCGCGAATCGGATTAAAGATGAGTTTCTGGCGATTGTTTCCCATGAGTTGCGTACTCCCCTGAATCCAATTCTGGGCTGGTCAAAACTGCTACGGACAAGAAAACTGGATCAGGATAAGGTCGATCAGGCTTTAGAAACCATTGAACGGAATGCTTCCTTGCAAGCCCAACTGATTGATGATTTACTCGATGTTTCGCGAATTTTACGCGGCAAATTGAGTCTGCAAACCTTGCGAGTAGACTTAGTGCGGGTGATTCAAGCGGCGATTGAAACCATGCGTTTAGCCGCCGCCGCCAAGTCGATTGAGATTGACACCCAATTGGATTCAAGGGTGGGATTTGTGTCGGGTGATCCCAACCGTCTCCAGCAAGTGGTGTGGAATCTGCTGTCCAATGCGGTGAAGTTTACACCTAGGGGTGGACGGATCACGGTGCGATTACAAGCGATTGACTCCCATGCACAAATCCAAGTCAGCGATACGGGTCAGGGGATCAGTCCCGACTTTTTCCCCTACATCTTTGATTATTTTCGGCAAGAGAATAGTACGACAACCCGAAGTGTGGGCGGGTTGGGATTAGGCTTAGCCATTGTCCGCCATTTGATTGAACTGCACGGGGGGAGAGTTGAGGCGGAAAGTGAGGGAATTGGACAGGGCGCAACGTTTACAGTTACGTTACCACTAATGTCAGATTCACCAATTAATACTCACAAGTCCTCGCCAGACGATGAGGGTTTAGATTTAACGGAGGTGACGGTACTCCTGGTGGAGGATGAGGTAGATACCCTCGACTTGCTCACGATTATCTTGGAAAGCTATGGTGCAAGGGTTAAGGGGGTGACTTCAGCAAATGAGGCGCTGGCTGTGTTTTCTCAAGGGCAACCGGATGTGTTAATCAGTGATATTGGGATGCCGGGAATGGATGGCTATGAGTTAATTCGCCAAGTGAGAGAACTATCGCCCGATCGCGGCGGGTTGGTTCCGGCGATCGCACTGACAGCCTATGCAGGAGAGACGGATCTCGAACGGGCATTATCGGCGGGGTTTAATCGTCATATTTCTAAGCCAGTGGAACCGGATCAGATTGTGGATGCGATCGCGAATTTGATTCAGTGATAAAAACGCCGGAAACGATGGCATTTAGGGTATCCGTGTGGGTGTCAACTTAAGCCACATTACCCACGATAGGATACTGGGTGTGGGGTATGGGGTGTGGGGTGTGGGGGAAAGCGAGCAATTTTGGCTCACTATGTATTAAACGGAGCCTGTTTGAAAAAAACCTTGTGGATGAATAGGTGAGGTGACTGGTGGTAGGTGTGAGCTTTTTAAGCCGACAACAGACAATTCCATCCTGACACCCGACACCCGACCCCCGACACCCGACACCCGACACCCTTGCTAAACCGAGCTTTCACCTTATGTTGACACAAATGACAGACGTGCGCCCCTACGGTTTCCGGGTGTGAAGCTCATCAATAAAATATTCCTCAAATCCTTACATAAAGGTAACTTGCTTCTTTTCGGAAGCGAGTATGACAAATGACAAATGACGAATGACAAATGACTTACT
>NZ_JAVKEA010000156.1:0-6504 GCF_040221695.1 Coleofasciculus sp. E2-BRE-01
TGCTTTCACCCCAGCACTTGAGGGGATGGGCTTACACCATCATGTTCCGCTCAGTTATCTATCTGGATAGTGGTTAATCCAGTAGCTGACCATCCTCTACAATGCTTATACAGCAATGGTTTCGGTCAAACGAATCGCACAGTTCCAAGCATGGCGGGAAACGCCAGCGTGTTTAGCCAATGCGGTTCGCTGCTTGCTGTTAAGCTTCAATTCAGTCTTGAATCCTAGTAGCATGATCAAAACTAGGCTTGATTGGTGTATAATATCAGTATACAAATATATCTTTAAAGTAACAATGCCTTTCCAGAAAAATCACAAGTTAGGGGCGAAAAAGATACTAGACAAGTCGCTAGACAAAACCCCTATTTGCTTTAGGGGGTATGAAGGACAAAAAGCAAAATTGAGAACCGTACAAAATTGGCAAGAACGAATGAGGCAGTTTGTAGATGAAATGATATCTGATCAAAATGATTATGTTTGATCGGATATTTTTTATAGAGATTAGATTACAGTTTCTAACCCTTCATGCTAGATGAAGGGGTCTTATTACATCTGAAAATTGAATTTAGAAATGGAGCCTACGGGAATTGAACCCGTGTCCGCATTGGGTATTTACCTACCGATCATTCACAGGTTTAGCCCTTCTCATCCTCAGGGCGGGAACCATCCATTATCCCGGATGGTGGGATGCTTTGGTTAGGTCTTTGCTAGAGAGCCGACCAAAGACAGCTAACTAGCGCATCCGTTGGGGTTGTGTCCTTAGCCCTTAACGGAGTCAGACTAAGAACGCTCGAACCTATAAGAGGTGTTTAAGCGGCTACAGGAGCTGCCTTACGAGCAAAAGGAACGATGTTGTTCGCAGTTACTTTTTTTTGAGTCCGGGATTTACGAGAGAAGACTCACTCTCGACCTGTATCACGGGTTGGCTTTCACCAACACGTCGAAACCATTAAGGCCCCCTGTGATATATTCTCATTTTAATCAAAAGTTTGGCGATCGACCACCGTAGACTTGGGAAGTGTTGAGTGTGTAGGGGCGGGTTTAGGGACAAACACGGATTGTTTTACCCAACTTGGTCGCAAAACCCGCCCTGATTACCCAACGTGCTTGCTAGTCGGGCATGGTGCGTAAATGTGTAGGGGTTCTTTTCACTATTATCGTTTCTTGCCTCAACCCGATGTGACTAAACGCCCCGACTCAGTGTTGACCCCCTGGGCATTGACGATTGGCCACCGATAATGCTTACTACATCATAAAAAACTGTATTCAATGTTACAAAAATTTCATTGGTGGGAGTGTAAAACGTGTCATGCTGGTCTGGTAAATCTGGTACATATAGAGAAACGTAAGTGAGGAGCTAGAATCTTGAAAAAGGTAGAAGCGATTATTCGACCATTTAAGCTCGATGAAGTTAAAATCGCCTTGGTCAACGCTGGAATTGTCGGGATGACGGTTTCAGAAGTTCGGGGATTTGGACGCCAAAAAGGTCAAACCGAACGCTATCGAGGTTCTGAATACACCGTTGAGTTCCTGCAAAAGCTCAAGGTGGAGATTGTCGTCGAAGATGCCCAAGTCGATATGGTAGTAGAAAAAGTTATTGCTGCTGCTCGCACGGGTGAAATTGGCGACGGAAAAATCTTCATCAGTCCCGTTGAGGAAATTGTCCGGATCAGGACGGGTGAACGGAATCTGGAAGCGGTTTAAACTAACGGCTACTAACCATAAGGCGGGACAAGATGAAGAAAAAGGGCGATTCGTTTCTCAAGGAATGAAATAACTTAGGGAGGGTGGGAGAAAAAAAGGAGAAAAACAGCTTCTTAGGCACTCCTTAAAAAGGCTCTCACAACTCTTTCCTCGATGCGTCGGTATTGCCGCATCTTGTTTCGCCTTATAAAAGCTCGAATCAAAGAACATGGAAAATTTAGAAATTTTGCCATCTCTATCTCAATGGGCTACTAATCTCACATTTTCCAGGTTACCCAAAGCAGCCGTTGAAGCAGCGAAGAGATCAATGATTGATACCTTTGCGGTTGGTTGTGCCGGATCAACCTGGAGTACAATAACAGCACTAAAAAAAAGTAGTCACGAGTTGTATCAAGGTTCAAGTGCTGATTGTCTGGATTTTCAAACAACTCTATCCCCTGTGGGAGCGGCACTCCTAAACGGGGCAGCCTGTCATGTCTTGGATTATGATGATACATTTTACCCAGGCGTTTTACACCCTTCTACAGTAATTTTCCCATCAGCATTAGCCGTAGCACAATCGGTAAGAAGTGATGGACAATCACTGCTAACGGCATTTATCGCTGGCTTAGAAGCCGAATGTATTCTTGGACAGATTAATCCTCACCTAAATTTTGATGTCAGTCTGGTCAAACAGCTTAGCAAGGTTTGGTCTTTAGTCGAACCGGGCTTTGCACTCAAAAGGTATCCAGTTTGCTCATCAGCCCAGGCAGCTAGTGAATGTTTGGAGAACGTAGTTACACAGTACAAACTTAATCCTGCTGATATTCAATCCGTAGACTGTGAGGTTACGCCATTTATTTGTAAAAGCTTAGATTTTGAACATCCTCAAACTCCAACAGAGGCTCAATTTAGTATGCAATTTGCTTTGGCTTCTATGCTAACCTACAGAGAATTGACCTTCTTACAATTAAATGTATCAGCTTTGAATAACCCAGTTTTACAAAAAAATATGAGAAAAGTGACGATGAGAGTGGGGCTGAACCACTTAAATCAGAATGATTATCCAGAAGCGACTCAAGTTACGATCATGCTTAAGAATGGCAAGAGCTTGAGTGAAACGATAAAAGCTTATACAGGAATGCCAAATAATCCAATGTCGGAACAGCAACTTTATCAAAAATTTGCAGTCTGTTGCCAAAATCTCGATTATGCAACCTTGTTTGAGCGCTTACTTAAGTGTGAAAAGCTAACGGAGATAAATACCCTCACAAAACCCTACCCAATGAAAAGTTCTTAAGCTGGGTTTGTAGTAAGCGCTTTAGCGCTGCTAGTCCAAGGGCTATCCCCATTTTTTTTATCAGCTGACGCTGGTATACTAAAACTATCTAAATCAAGAAAAATCGCCAGGAACCGCTGTTAGAAAATGTCAACCACTAATTCTGCGTTCGAGTCAATGTATTGGTATCGAGTCGAACGCATCCAAAACGAACTCAAAGAACTTGGTAAAATTGGGGTAACGTTGAGTGTTGAAGACTTGATTCCTTTTGATCAATTCCATCCCCTCTCCACTACAGCACTTGATGAAGCGGTCAAACAACTAGGAATTTTACCATCCACTCAGGTGCTTGATATTGGTGCAGGGGTTGGGGGTCCAGCGCGTTACCTAGCCCATCAATATGGATGTTCTGTGACAGGGGTTGAACTTCACCCCCAAATGTGTGCGGCTGCCATTGAATTGACCCAACAAACAGGTCTATCCGAACAAGTTAATTTTCTCCAGGGAGATATCACAACCATTAACCTGAATGGTAAAACCTTTGACCACTGGATTTCTATTGGGGTTTTTCTACACATTGCAGACCGTTCTACCTTATTTTCCACTTGTTTTCGCCTACTGAAACCGGGTGGGAGTGGTTATATTGAAGACTTTTTTCAGCGCCAACCCCTCACCCCCGATGAGAAAGTCCAATTGGCAGAAACCCTTGCCTGTCCTTATTTACCAACTCGCGACCAATATCTGGCAGACTTAGCGGCTGCTGGCTTTGTCGATTTACACTTTGAGGATGTGACTCACTTATGGCAACCTTGGGAAATTCAAAGGATTGTAGATTTTGAGCAAAACAAATCCCGTCATCTGCGTGTTCATGGTGATAAAGTTGTTCAAAGTATGAGGCATCGTTACCAAGTTTTGGCAGAACTTTTTCAAGGTGGCAATATCGGGGGCGCGAGAATTCGTTGTCAACGCCCGAATGTTTAAGTTGGAATGTGTTGAATATGTTAATATTTGAAACTTTAGGAGATAATTGATACTGTAGGGGCGACCCGCTTGCACTAATTAACAATACCCGTTCACTCAATTGAATCGGGTCGCCCTCCACTTAATTCATTCTAAGTTAGGATCAATTCTTTAAGGTTGCCAAATAAACCTGTAAGGTTTCGATATATTCATCATCAATGATCTCAAACCCATTAGGAACTTGACGACTTTCTTCAATAAATCCGGGTTCAGTAAAATAGTAGTCTCGAAAGAGTCCTCTGGTTTTGTAAACAACTTCGTGCATAAATCCAGCTTCGTCTAATTCAGCTTCAGTTTTCGGGAAGTTCGCCATACTACTTTGACAAAAGATTAAATATCCGCCCGGATTCAGAAATTTCCGACTCTGTTTAATCATTTCCGTAATAAACCAACGGCGGTCAGGAGTGCCAGCTTTACAAAAAGGAGGATTACACAACACCAGTTCGTAACGCTCTGGTATAGGGTCAAAATGCATCCAATCCTTAACCCAAACATGGCGATAGTTCACATTATTCTCTTGGGCATTTTTCTTGGCAACATTGTTCACGTCCTCACTAATGTCTGTAATATCAATACTCCTAGCACCAAGTTTGAGCGCCAGAATCGCATGAATTCCCGAACCTGCGCCAATTTCAATGACTGATTTACCACAAAATATATGGGGAACTTGAACCATGCCATTGGCTAAAGCATATCCATGAGGCGTTGGTTTCCAAGCCTCTCCGCTTAAGTTAATTTTGATCACAAAAGGGTCAAAAAAGTATTGGGTTAAAGTTTTGGGTTGGTTGGTAGTTGTCATGAGCAATAATGGGTGGATAAGTACATAGATTGAATTGGCAAATACGCCAATTTAACAAGTGAGTTAGGCTTCAATTAGCAAGAAATTCAGGAATAATTGAGCTTCCGTTCACTCAATTGACCTGTTTGCAGATTGTATAGATGACATTTTTTGATCGGTAGCGAGTAGAGATGCAATGTAATGGCTTGCTGACTCAGAGGTTTAATCGAATGCCACGCCCGCGTAGAATTCATCAAACGGGATTTATCACCTTGGTGATACGTTATCCTATCCGTCTCACGTAAGATGAAACGTTGATCACGATGCAGGGTTGGCTGATAAAGTGTTTCTTCAATTGTGCCTTCGACAACATAGATCCAACAATCTTGACTTTGATGATCATGAATTGGGCTAGCTTGTCCCTTCTGCCAACATAGAATCAGCAGTTCATATAAGTCTGTGCTATGGACTAAATTGCGAGTATAAGACCGCTCGTTCCAGGTACAGTAAGGGGCTATAGTGTCCAGGGGTATGTCAAGAGACTGAATCAGTTGGTCATAATAAGATGAATTTTTCGTCGCCGAAATACTCAATCCATGAATGAGATTTTCCAAAGAACATAGTTTTGAAGGGTGGCTTAAATTCATCGCTAAAAAGACAACTCAAATTCACAACAAGTGTTTGATGAAACGTCTAGCCAATTTACAGTTCTACTAAGTCAATAGGGAAAGGAAGACGGGAGCAGGTTACTTTTGTAGGTTCTTAGTTTTCACGGTATGTGACGCAACGAAGGGAGGTAAGTTTTGAGTGAAAGATTGGGAAATTGTGTAGGGGCGGGTTTTACTACTCTATTTTTGGTTTCACCAAGATGTGACTAAACCCGCCCCGACTCAGGTTAAACTAATCTTCAACTATGGTAAATACCCGAGTTGGCATTAGGAGTACAATCCGGGATGATATTGCCGTAGCGTTCATCCAATAGCCAGTAACCTACTAAACCTGGCTCATACCCAGTTAAGCGGTGGTTCATATTGGCTTTAATGTCTGCTTCAGAGCGGGCGCTATCCCAGAGGCGAGCTTCAGCCATGTTACCGTAAAAATAACGACTACTGTCTCCATCGAGGCTACGACCGATGTAGAGGGGAGTATGATTAACGATCAGATTTCCTCCTGTTGGTCCTTCTGCCTTCAGTTCCCCATTAATGTAGGTTTTTGCCGTTGTGCCATCATTGGTAATCGCTAAGTGATACCATTGATTCCATTGAATCGAACCATTAGCCGTATTTGGCGCTCCTGCATTCGAGCCAGCTGGAGTATGGAAACGGTGGTGAACATATCCGGCATTATTTAACCAGATATTGAAATTTCGACCCGGTTTGCCAATAACACCCTGCCAAGCGTCTTTGGGATCACCGGGTTTAAGCCAAACTTCAACCGTATAAGTTTGCACCCGCAAACTGGCAGCCTCTGAGATGACAAGATAATCATTTTTACCATCAAAACACATGGTCGAATAAGTATCCAGTGTTTCTGGGGTGAGTTCTTCACTGACGGGACTCAAGGTTTTCAAGAAACTCAGACTGGGGGCAAAAAAGTATTCCCCACCTGAAGGGGTGACAAGCAGCTCAAAAGCTTGGCTTACATTGCATTTCCCCCCTCAAGCCTCGAAAAGATGAGAGCTTATTGACAGAATTATTGAGAATGAATACGCGAATGAGAATGATAATCACCTGGGTGACACTCC
>NZ_JAVKEA010000157.1:0-49844 GCF_040221695.1 Coleofasciculus sp. E2-BRE-01
CCCCGACGGACAACAAGTTGTTTCGGCTTCAAGGGATAAAACTCTGAAAGTCTGGGATTTAGACAAAGGAGTGGAAAAATTTAGCCTCACTGGACATACCACCTGGGTAAATGCAGTAGCCATCAGTCCCGACGGGCAACAAGTTGTTTCGGCTTCATGGGATAACACCCTGAAAGTCTGGGATTTGCAAAAGGGCGTGGCAAAATTCACCCTCACCGGACATACCCACTGGGTAAATGCAGTAGCCATCAGCCCTGATGGACAACAGGTGATTTCCGCTTCATCGGATAACACCCTAAAAGTTTGGGATTTACTTAAAGGAGTAGAACAATTCACCCTCACTGGACATACCTATCTGGTAAATACAGTAGCGATCAG
The DNA here is from genome assembly GCF_040221695.1 of Coleofasciculus sp. E2-BRE-01. Classification (NCBI taxonomy): domain Bacteria; kingdom Bacillati; phylum Cyanobacteriota; class Cyanophyceae; order Coleofasciculales; family Coleofasciculaceae; genus Coleofasciculus; species Coleofasciculus sp. E2-BRE-01. The sequence continues at coordinate 379 of NZ_JAVKEA010000157.1, forward strand.
CCCTGATGGGCAACAGGTGATTTCCGCTTCATCGGATAACACCCTAAAAGTTTGGGATTTGCTTAAAGGAGTAGAACAATTCACCCTCACTGGACATACCTATCTGGTAAATACAGTAGCGATCAGCCCTGATGGACAACAGGTGGTTTCCGCTTCATCGGATAACACTCTGAAAGTCTGGGATTTGCAAAAGGGCATGGAAAAATTCACTCTCACTGGACATACCTATTTGGTAAATGCAGTAGCGATCAGCCCTGATGGACAACAGGTGGTTTCCGCTTCATCGGATAACACTCTGAAAGTCTGGGATTTGCAAAAGGGTATGGAAAAATTTAGCCTCACTGGACATACCAATCTGGTAAATGCAGTAGCGATCAGCCCTGATGGACAACAGGTGGTTTCCGCTTCATCAGATAGCACCTTGAAAGTCTGGGATTTGCTTAAAGGAGTAGAACAATTCACCCTCACTGGACATACCTATGGGGTAAATGCAGTAGCCATCAGCCCCGACGGACAACAGGTTGTTTCCACTTCATTCGATCACACCCTGAAAGTCTGGGATTTGCAAAAGGGCATGGAAAAATGCACCCTCACTGGACATACTGACTTGGTAAATGCAGTAGCCATCAGTCCCGACGGGCAACAGGTTGTTTCCGCTTCATCGGATAAAACCCTGAAAGTCTGGGATTTGGAAAAAGGGGTGGAAAAATTTACCCTCACCGGACATACTGACTTGGTAAATGCAGTAGCCATCAGTCCAGATGGGAAACAAATTGTTTCCGCTTCAGGGGATAACACCTTGAAAGTCTGGGATTTGCAGCAGGGAACAGAACTTGCCAGTTTCAGTGGGGAGGGTGCGTTACTCTGCTGTGCGATCGCGCCTGATGGATTCACCATTGTGGCGGCTGGTGCATCGGGACGAGTGCATTTTCTGCGGTTAGAAAATAGCAGCGCATTTGGTAGCGAATGTAACGGATAAGTCAATTTTGAGCGATCGCCTGATTGCAGATTAGATCAGCCAAACAAAGATTATCAAACACCGTCTTTTTACCTGCCGATCGCGGTATAATATATTCAAACTAAACAGTCGTGGCAGTAATGTTACAAAGAAATGAGCAGGCTGAATTAAATATTACCACCTAATAGTTGTTCAGCCGTAAGTTCGAGGCGAGGAAATATCGCCGATTGAATCAAATCGCTGCAAACAAACTCCACCGCGTCATACCAACCTTCGACTAACGTGAGAACCGTGACTTTAGCATTTAGAGGATCAACAATCCAATATTCAGGAATATCTAAAACGCTATATTCGGCTCGTTTTGCACGATAGTCGGTGCTTTTCGTCGATTCGCTGACGACTTCAACAACGAGTAGAGGTGGGGGTTCATTTAACTCAATAACGGCTTCGCGATTTTGCAGGTTACGCCACTGTTCTAGGGGAATCACAACGACATCGGGAATACGAACGGTATCCCATCGACCAGCGCGGGGAGAACGCACACCGACGACTCCAGCCAAGGCTGTCCATTCTTGTCCTATTTGAGCGCATTGGTTATCAAAGGTGCGTTCCAAGAATTTTAAAATGGCTCCATGTTTTCCAGTACCCAAACTCATCGGGACTAGCTCTCCATTAACCAGTTCATAGCAAGTGTCTGTCCCGTCGTCATACTTCAAGTATTCTTCAAGAGTCAGGCGGTTGGTGGTTGTCAGCATGGCAGGTTGGGGAAGAGTATACCAAGTAGCGGTCAACTATAACAACTAAAGCAGTGGGCAAATAACTGGGGACAAGAGACGTTGCATGCAACGTCTCTACTAAATTCTGATACTGCTATTCAAATTTAGATGGTAATTGCTGTACCATCAAACTTGGTCAGCGAGAAACAGCTATCCTCGTTATACGTCAGCTTTTGCTCCTGCAAAATTCCGATCGCGATCGCTTCTCCTAATTTTACCGATTCTGTGTAGTCTGTACGCCAGTGTACACCTGCCATGTTGCGACCAATGGAAATATTTGCCGCTAGCTTATTCAATTCTCCGCCGACGGTGAGAACTTCTGTACCCGGTCCACTATAGGGCATATAACAAACCAACTCCGTCCCCTCTTCATTCGGCACCTTCGGGTCGGGTATCTGATAAGACTCATCAAACCACGCCTTTAACATCGTCACACACGCCCCCGCCACTGTCGCATGTCCCGCACCGTAAGCCGGATGAGTCGGTGATCCTTCGGGAAACACTTGCGGTAACAGATAATTACCATTCTTATCAAACATCGCTTTAAGTGCCTGAGAATTAAGAATCTCTGGATGAATTGGATACTCCGCCCGTCCCGTCATAAGATTGTGAATCAGTCCACCAAAGGCTTCAGGGCGCAGCCGCCGATGCACAAACCATTTTTGATACCAAACGGCTTTTAAGGCTCGCGTTGCCACTTCTGTGACTAAACTGAGGATATGCGGTCCACCAAACGTACCAAACCCATCCTGATTGTCTGAGGTAAGATAGAAATTCCCCCGATCAAACGGTGCGCCCATATCCAATAAAATCAAACAAGCATTCAAATAGGCTTGATAGAGGGCATCAAAATGCACATAATTGCCTAAATCCCGCATATTCCGGATATAGCGCGGCACTTTATCAAATTTATCCTGACCACTGAAATCAAAGCCATTTTGCACCGCCAACCACATTTTATAATCGGTCATAAAGTCGCTGTTGGGAACAACCGTCCGTTGGCGTTGGTTAATGGTCAGCGTGCCATATTGGATATCTTTGAGCAGAAATTGTGAGATAAAAGGACCCACAACATCTCCCCGTGTAGACCCTCGGAAAATCACATCCGGTGTCACCTTACCCTCTTCTTTTGGTCCCCGGAAATCCGAGCAGTTTGATAGTTCTTCCGCAGCTTTTTCAATGTCGCAGTTATCGCGGAAGTCAGTAAAATTAACTTCCCGCAATAACGCCATCCAGTAAAGTTCTATGGCTTCACAAGCATTTTCTGCCCCATCGATACGGGGAGCAGGGCGAATCGTGACTGACTGAGCATCGGGTCCTTCTAAATCAAAGGCTAACGCGGCTTGTGGATTGATCAATCGACGACAACCCAGGCGTTTCTTTTCCTCGGAACTGGATTCAGATAACTCTGATTTGCCGCGAGTACAACCCCGTGGTATTGCCTCAAAATCGCCGGGATTGCCACTACACAAGGCTTTGAGCAAGAGGCGGTAAGCTTTTTGGTCTACTTCGCCTAAATCGTTATGAGGTAAACCTTTGGAATAGTTGGCAATATAACTCAGTTCGTTCTCAGCGTTCCGATACGCCGACTCCTCACCATTATTTAAATGCTCAGGATGGGGACGCAAAAAGGCAATTTCAGCCGCTTCTTCACGAACTTGGCGGGATAAGCTGCGACGGGAAAAGATTTTTTTCATATTAATCTATACCTTGGAACAAGAAGCTTTATTCTTCAACAGCAATAGCAACCCATCCGGATACCTTCTAGGTTGGGTTACCCCTAAAATTTTCCAGCTTAACTTTGTCTACCGTTGACCCACGGCAGACAAGGATACGGTTGCTCAGGTTAGACGATTAGACCAATGGTAGAGGCTTCAATGACTCGCTGTCTATATCCCACATTTTTCTTTACGAAAACGGGATGCCACCTGATGCGATTGCTCACAAAAATATGTATAAGGATAAAGTATTAACTGTTTTAATGCCGTAATAGGGACGCACCTACGTAGTCGGACTGGCGGTAAACTGCTAAATCCAGGTGAACTCACCCCGTTTTGGTAGAGATCTCCTGTTTCTAACCCGGTCAGTTCATGGGCAGCAATACCCGGTGCAGCTGAGGAAGAATTCAGGAATCCGAGAAATGCCACAGCCCCCATTCCTCCTATTTCCCGTTCCCTGTTTCCTCCCCTCACCACAATACTTATTCAGTAACCCCTAAGCTAAAATCACGCATCATCTTCTTAATCTCTATGTTGTGCATTTCCTCCTGACCAATTTGACCACGAGCAAATTCTTCGAGATAGATGGAAGCATCTTCCACGATATCCAGAAGGTCTTTATAGAGATCTAATGCTTTTTTCTCGTGATTAAGGCTTTCCTGTAAAACATCCTGCACAGAATGTTGGTAAGTTTCCTCTATGGGCGCAATCTTTTGGCTGGGATGACCTTCTAAGCCTGTGATAATTTCTCCCACCTGTTGAGCGTGGAGTAGAGACTCACTAGCCTGTGCCTTAAAAAAGTTGACAATCGGAATTCGGTTCGGACCAATGATCATCAAGGAGTAATGAGTGTAACGCACGACACCAGCCAACTCAAACTCCATGATGGTGTTGAGTACGTCAATGGTCTTTTTCAGGTCAAGTTCTTTCATCATGTTGAGGTTACGGTATGTAGATTCACTCAGATCTGTTTTAGTTTATCTTTAAAGGACTCTAACAAATCAGCTAATCTACAACAGTTGCTAGAGAACATTTCGCAACCTCGGTAAGGGGAGCTGAGGGAGCAATGTAGAGACGTAGCATGCTACGTCTGGGAGTTGGGGGAGCAAGATGCTCCCGTTACGGCGAACCGCTTATTGTTGGGCATTATTCAAGTTCGTCCCATCTAAGTTAGCTCCCGCCATATCTGTTCGGGTGATAGTGGCGTTGTTGAGATTGGCATTTCTTAAATCAGTGTTGCTCAGGTTCGCGCCTTCTAGGTTGGCACTGTCGAGGTTGGCTCCTGCCAAATTCGCTCTCGCTAAATCTGCCCCGTTGAGATTAACGCCATTTAGATTAGCATTTTCTAGGTTAGAATGACTTAGATTTGCCCCTTCGAGATTGGCTCCTGCCAAATTCGCATTGCCTAAATCGGCATTGGTACAATCGGCACCTTTGAGATTTTTGCCACTCAAATCAGCTCCGTTGAGGCTTAAGCCCGCACATTTGAAGTTACTGGGTGCGACAGTGGCATCACTGACTGTAGTGGGCGGGGATATCGCCTCTTGTGTCTGGGCTGGCTGACTAACGGCGGCATTGGTTACACTATTTCTCTGTAACAACCATCCAGCTACACCAAGGGCGATGAGCACCGGAAGTGCGATCGCGACCCCCATAACTAAAGGTTTACCACGTTTAGCTTTGCGGAGTTGAGCTTCAGCTTGGATGTTTTCTAACTCAATCTGATGAATCGCCTCTTCCATAAACTCCGATGGAATTTGGGCTTCGGTTCCAGCATCGATTAGCTCTTGTACCGAATAGCTTTGGTTGTGCTGGGCATAGAGTTGAGCCGCTCGCGTCAAAACGTCTTGGGCTTGCTCTTCTGGAATTCGATGGTTTTGCAGTTTCATAGGAAAGTTCGTGTGAGTACAATGAGCAATTTCCAGATAGGGTGGCTGGTTCCGAGAAACGGAGAATAAATCGTCGTTAACGGTTTCCGCGTCTGGCGCAATTGAACGGCGATAAAATTTATAAGCAGACAACCTGAAGCTAGGTTGAATGCTTATTTAAATTTAGGCGGGAGTGGTTACTCTTACTATTGAGAATAGCTTGATGTTGAAAAAAATGAAGGGGTTGAGGCGTATTTTTGAGGAAAAATGGTAAAATTTTACTGTTTGCTTAAAAAGGAATCGGTTAGTTAAAGCGTTGATAAAGAAAATCGTGATTCGGGATTAGTCAATTTTAGCGGTTGGGATTAGGGTGGGTTTTGTTGCTTGTTAATCCCTCAACCCGCCTCTCCGTCGTCTTGGGCATGCGATCGCGTATCGGTTACACTTTGAATACCCATAATTACAGTGAGGGGGAGATGGGGTGAGGGGGAGATGAAGAGAAGTTTTTATTATTGGTGATGGGTCTGGACATCATATCATCGGGGAAAAAGCCATGAATATCCGTATTGGTAACGGTTACGACATCCATAAACTGGGAAACGGACGCCCTTTGATTCTGGGGGGTGTAAACATTCCCCATGAACTCGGATTGCTAGGACATAGTGATGCGGATGTCCTCACCCATGCGATTATGGATGCGATGCTAGGTGCATTAAGTCTCGGCGATATTGGTCATTATTTTCCCCCCACCGACCCAAAATGGGCAGGAGCGGATAGTCTAGAGTTATTGAGTCAAGTGAATGAGTTAGTGCTAGTGCGATCGCAGGGTTGGCAGATTAGCAATATTGATTCCGTCATCGTTGCCGAACGTCCCAAGCTCAAGCCTCACATCAAAACCATGCGCGATCGGATCAGCACAACTCTAGCATTACAACCCGATCAAATTGGGATTAAAGCCACCACGAATGAAAAATTAGGACCCGTGGGGCGGGAAGAAGGTATAGCGGCTTATGCTGTAGCGTTATTAGTTAAAGAGCATTAGTTCTTGGTTGGAAATTAATAAACTCAAAGTTCCCCTTAAAAAGGGGAATTTAGCTCGATGTGATACACCCTTTCCCAGGGTAGAACAGGGCTGTCTCATCTTTCTTGTAAACTGTTCGGCATTTAAACCATAATGTTAGGAACTGCGAAATCCTTGTCGTGCAACCATCTTGGTCACTGCCTATTCACAATTTAAATGCATAACAGCTTACTACAATGTGTTAGAAAGATCCTGGGCATTCAAGGATCGGCTTGGAACCTTCTGCCTTGTCTTAAAGGCTCAATTTCAAGGGAAAGTGTTAGTCTATCCTCTAGGACTATCAAGTTGATTGTTTACCAATTCTGATGAGCGCCCTTTTACCATACTCTGAAGACATTAAAAAAGCCAGACTCAACACCCAGAGTTTAGGATTCCCCAGTCAAACCCTTTCGGTCACTCCGCGACGTTTCCCTGCCAAACCATTGGGGATCAAAGGACGGTTGACCACAGCGTTAACTGTAGGTATAGCAACGGTTTTGGCGTTCACGAGTCAAGCCGCGATCGCGCTGCAAGTGCGCGTAACCCCAGAAACTCCCCAGTTAGGGGATACGCTGTCGGTGATGATTGACACAGAAACCACGACTCAACCGCCAAGCGTGTCCATCGGGCAAAAAATCTATCCCGCCTTTCCTGTCACCGCCAATCGCTATCGTGCCTTACTCCCAACCACTCCTCTGGATAAATCCGGACGTTTAGAATTTCAAGTTATTGGGGATGGTGAGGTGAGAAATCTGGCTGTATTCCTGAAAAATCGCTCGTTTCCCACCCAGCGTATCCGACTATCGGGTAGTGCCAACCGATCCGCCACAGAACTGGAACTCAATCGGGTGGCTGAGTTTAAAACATTGGTGACGCCGCAAAAGTTCTGGAATGGACCCTTAGTCAGACCTAATGTAGGTCGAGTGTCTACGGTGTTTGGCGTGCGTCGTTATTATAACGGAGTATTCGCCGAGGATTATTATCATCGAGGCGTTGATTACGCGGCTGGAACAGGTTCACCTGTCGTAGCACCCGCCGCCGGACGAGTGGCGTTAGTGGGACGAGAATCACAAGGGTTTAATGTTCATGGCAATACAGTCGGCATTGACCATGGTCAAGGGGTGTTGAGTATTATGCTGCACCTAAATCAAATCGACGTTCAAGAAGGAGATTTTGTCCAAGCCGGTCAAAGAATTGGTACAGTGGGTTCAACGGGAGCTTCTACGGGACCGCATTTGCACTGGGGACTGTATGTTCATGGCATTGCTGTAGATCCAGTACCCTGGAGATTTGACGGTATTGAATAATACAGGGTTTAAGTTTTTCTGAAGTTTTCCTGCATCTTATACACTTGTGGGTTTTGTTTAAGGTAAACTCTGGTAAGTCTCCCCTAATCTGAGTGACTAATGGGCAATCTAATCCAACTACCATGAGTATTGAAAAAATCGTAGAACAAGCTCTGCAAGATGGCTATTTAACCCCAGTCATGGAAACTGAGGTCGGACGTATTTGTGATACAGCATCAGAGCTTTCGATCGAAGAATATATGGCGTTGGATCGCCTGATGGGAGCGCTGTTGACGGGTGAAGTCGTCGCCGTTCCGCGCAAGCAGTTTATTAATGTGATGGAGGAGTTGGTACTCACCGAAGCGATCGCGCAAGTGGCTGAAATTGAAGCAACCAGCGATCAGGTGCTGGATGTGGGCGATATTGCCGCCTATGCTCTGAATCGACTCCCCCCTCTGTATGCTACGACAGAAGAAGGGGCAAAATACCAACGTCAACGAGCCAGAGAAGAACTACAAGAGTTGATTACTCAGCAAGTTGATACGGCGATCATGCAAAATCAGCATCGACCAGATTTTGGCTCTGAACGCCAAGCTCTTCGTAGAGGTAGCGGCAAAGATTTGTTCCAGCAGGTGAGTTCCTTACTCCAAGATTACGCCCCCAACTTTGAACCCAAATCTGATCTCAAAAGTCCCTAGAGGCGTTGGGAAGATGAGGGAGATGAGGGAGATGAGAGAGATGAGGGAGATGAGGGAGATGAGGGAGATGAGGGAGATGAGGAAGATGGGGAAGACAACCAATAACGTAGCTTACTTCTCGCTTGGTGAGTGTGACGAATGACAAATGACGAATGACAAATGACGAATTACTTCCTTACCAAGATAGGCGTTCCGACTTGAATTTGGTCATACAACGCCTGAATATCAGCATTTCGCATTCGTAAGCAGCCGTGAGAAATTGGCTTGCCAACCAGATCTTCATCATTAGTACCATGAAAGCCAATCTGATGGTGTTCGTCAGACCAAAATCCGATCCAGCGATCGCCTAAGGGGTTATCGGGTCCAGTGGGGATTAAGTCGCCCGTAATCGGTTGTCGCCAGATGGGGTTGCGCTGCTTGCGGAGAACCTTGAAGCGACCTGTCGGCGTTTCCCAACCGGGTTGACCCACAGCAACTGGATAGCTAGCGAGTTCTTGCTCTCCCCAGTAACTATACACCTTGGCATCACTCAAATCCACAACTAATCGCACATCCAAAGCAATTATCGCCTGATTCAGATGGGGAGTCAGGGGTGATACTTGGGCGATCGCGTTTCGCTCAGAAGAACCTGGATGAGGTAGAATTAATCCGGCTAGGGGAACAGGGGCATCTAAACCCCATCCCCAATCAAGGGTCATTCGCTCTCTTATCCATTCACCGTACTTTCCCAGTGGCTGAGGTGAATCTAACTCGCTCTCATCCTCCAATCCAGGAAATGCCCTCTGAACCGATTGGGCAATCTCAGAGGGGGGTGGTATTGATTGACGTTGTTGCCACGCCACTGACAATAGTAATCCTGCTGCTCCAAAGCAAAGCAGCATTAAGCTAGTTTTTAGTGAGAAGGTTCCGCCCATAATAACTTAGGAGGCTATCACAACCGAGGCAACTCTAACTTATCAAAACCACTTTATATTTGACATTGGCAGCCGTCTTACCCTTTTTTCCGGATAGAAGGTCTTTCCTCTAGAAGAATGATGATAGGCTTTTCCAGATGCCATATTGAAACTTGACGGGAAACATTACCCGTTTGGAGGATGCACTTGGTAAGTTTGAATAGAGATAATTGAAATTTAGTTTATTCACCCCAACCAAGCCTTTGCTAATCTAAGCGGGAACTCTACGTGAAGTCAGGCGTCTGTGAAAAGTAAGGATGTTCTAGCACCCATTACCATCCATGAGCCAATCGATTTCTCTATCCTGGTCCCCGGTTGAGGTCACACCCAATAATGTGACGGTGCAACCTGAAAAACTCTCGAACTACGATTTAATTTTGCGCTGTCAGGACGGTATTACTCCTGACCGGGCTGCTTTTGCTGAACTGCTACGCCGATATCAGTCCCATGTGGAGAAGGTTTTATACCATCTGGCTCCAGATTGGCAGGACAGACCCGACTTGGCGCAAGAAGTTTGGATTAGAGTTTACCGGAATATTAAGCGCCTCAAGGAACCTGTCAAATTTAAGGGTTGGTTGAGTCGTATCACGACCAATCTTTTCTATGACGAGCTGCGTAAACGCAAACGGGTAGCTCCGCCATTGTCATTGGATGCACCGCGTCGGATGGATGATGGTGAGATGGATTGGGAAATTGCTGCTGATGGCCCAAGTCCGGAAGACAATATGGCAACGCGGGAATTTTACGCCCAGCTACGAGAAGCCATTAAAGACTTGCCAGAAGCATTCCGCACGACGATTGTCTTGCGAGAAATTGAAGGGATGGCTTATGAAGAGATTGCCGAAATTACAGGCGTATCCCTGGGAACCGTCAAGTCGCGTATCGCTAGAGCCCGCTCAAGACTGCAATCTCAACTGCAACCCTATCTAGATGTTTAATCGTCTCCGGATTAGAATGGGGAAATTGTTCCCCTAAACCAAAGTTCATTCTATGATGGGATATATAACATCTTGGAGCGAGTAATTCCAAACACTTGAGAGCAATGGAATGAAGGGTGTAGTCGTTCACTCAAGTCTTGCGTTACCCTGGCTAAGGTCAACTTTCAACTATTATTTTATTTGCCAAGCTGCAAAAGCTGGCAGGTTAATGGTAAAAGTCAAACCTTATCAGCCAATACAGTTTAACAGTGGGGCTGGGCATCTCCTCACTATAAAACGCCAACAGCGTAATTGATCAGATTACGACCAAGGAAGCCCATACGCTCTCTCGAATAGAGTCAGTGTGGGATGATGTCAAAAACGATAACGATCCATAATTGAGCGCTAGTGAAGACTCGGTGGTGATCTAAAATGAACTCTAATTTTGATGCTCATAACTGTTCCGGGCAAAAAGCTGCCAGAGACATGGATAGTCTACAGCGCGATCGCTTTGAACTCATCAGTGCCTACATCGATGGTGAGGTGACAGCAGCCGAGCGCTATCAAGTGCAAGATTGGTTAGCCAATGATGCCAATAGCCAGCGCTTGTATGCTCGACTGATGAAGCTACGCCAAGGGCTGCATCAGCTCCCCGTACCTGCCACTCAGGTAACCACTCAAGAGACGGCAAATCAGGTGTTTAGCCGCATTGATCGCCGCCGCATACGGAACACCATGGTTTGGGGTGGCGCTGCGATCGCCGCGATGTTTGTCAGTGCCTTTGCTGGGATACTCCCTGGTAGTCAGTTTATGCCACGGTTGGCTCAAACTCCTGTAACCGAAGAGGCGGCGGAGCCTCTGATGATCGCCGTGAACCGTCCAGTTATCCAAATCCCCAAGGCTAAAAGTGCCTCGCCGGAAAATTTCGTTGATTCTGCCATCTTCAATCCCTAACTATCCTGTCGCTGGCAAGAAAACAGAAAAATATCTCTCTATTCAATGCCCCATTTCCTTTCAGATGGGGTATTCATCATTCAGGGCTTGCTGAACAAAGCCAAAACCCTTAGCTATCAACACTTGGAGCCGTAGAGAAAGTTGTTCATCTTCAAGGAAATGTGAGACTATCTATCAATACCTCGGCTTCGCTCGGTGTTGAAAACTATGGCGATAGAATCACCGAAAATGTACCATTGCTCCCCCTGCTCCCTCTGCTCCCTCTGCTTCCCCTGCTCTCTAACCCCACCACAAGACTTATTCAGCAGACCCTAATTTATAGGACTCCACCAACCCGAAGAAATGAGTGTACCCCCTAAACGTTGCACTCGCTCAGGTTGCATCAGGTAAATCCAAGCCTCTCCTAACGATTGGTTCGCTAGATCATAAATCGTCACTTGTTGCCGATAATATTCATTGTCCTCTGGGATTCGCTGCGGATTGTAGTCTTCTAGCTTATCCAAGACGGTTAAAAGGGTTGGCTCAGTGAACGTCAGTAAAAATCCTCGCACCTGATTATTACCAGGGATCATCGCCGGATAGCCGATGGGCAAATTAAACAGTTGACCCAACGCGATCGCAGGTTGGGCGGCTATCACTTTTCCTTCACAGTAGCGTTGATAATTGACTTCCCCAGGTTTGAGAGTCCCGTAAACAAACACCCGGATGAACATGTTCCCCTCCTAATCCTTTGACCGTCCTGGACTAAGCTTTGAAAATAATTGATCAGATTTCATGGTAGAGTTTAGGGGTTGAAGTTATGAAAACCGTTCCCTGTTCCCTGTTCCCTTCTCTCACCTTTACCAAAACTAATCATTCACTTCAGAAATTCTATTCCCATAGCTAGACCCCAAGTCAACCCTAGGTCTATGCTAGTTATCAATTTTCAATATCCATCAATATTCCCACCGTGAGATTGCTGAAGGCTTCACATTTTGTTACAAATGTAAAGAGACAACTCGCGTGGATAACAGGACTACTATGCTCGGTGGCTTTGCCGGTTTTACCAACCCGTCTGGTACAGATTGGGGCGAACGGATGCTCAATACCGTCGCCAGCAATACGATTCGCCACCTCTTTACTCGCAGTGAGTCTGTCGAGGTTTCGGTGCGCTGCAATCCCTCCAGTAAACTGTTGCAGGGTAGCATTGACAGTTTTAAGATGCAGGGGCGAGGCTTGGTGATCCGTAGACAGTTTCGGACGGAGGAGATGTCCTTTGAAACAGATGCTGTGTCCTTGGACTTCAGTTCTGTCCTCAAGGGTCAGATTCACCTGAAGCAACCCACCCAAGCGATCGCCCAAGTCGTGTTGACAGAACCCGATATCAACCAGTCGTTTAAAGCTGAACTGGTGCGAAAGCGTTTAGAAAATATTTCCATTCCCGAATTGGAGGATATCACTGGGGGTAAACCAATTTCCTTCACCGACGTGCAACTCAAGCTGCTTCCCAATAACCGGATTCAGCTTTTTGCCAAAGTCAACCTTCCCGATCAGGAGTTAGTTCCAATTAATATGACCTCAACTCTGGCTGTAGAACGGCGGCGGCGGATTCTCTTCAAAGACTCTAAATTTGAACCGGATACTATTCCAGAGGAATTGCGAGGCAAATCTGAAGCCTTGACCGATGCCCTGGATAAGATTTTGAATAACATGGTGGATCTGGATCGCTTCAATCTCGATGGCGTTACGATGCGAATCAATCGCCTGGAAACCCAAGGACAACAACTGATATTCAGTGGTTACGCCCAAATTGATCGTATCCCTAATACTCCTTAGCCATTCAGGGGACACAGGGGTGTGGGGTGTAGGGTATAGGGTGTAGGGTGTAGGGTGTAGGGTGTAGGGTGTAGGGTGTAGGGTGCGGAGGAGACAAGGTGAACAAGGAAAAATTTGCCCTCTTTTCCTCTTCCCTCATCACTAATTGAGCAACTGCATGTCATTGAACGCCTTCTTTTCCTTGGGTGGGGTAGTTATGTTGCCCCTATTAGTGCTTTCTATCTTAGCGATCGCGCTAATTTTAGAACGGATAAATTTTTGGCGGCGAGTCACCCAGCGCCAGAACCGCCTGATGCGAGAGGTTCTGCACCTCTACCAACAAAATCCCCCAGAAGCCTTTCTCAAGCTGGAACAAAATAGTGATCTGCCGATCGCCCGAATTTTTCTAGCGGCGTTGGAACTCAAACGTCCCACTCCCGAACAATTTCGCCTCGCCCTCGAAAGTGCGGTGCAAGCGGAGTTACCGATTCTCAAGCGGTTCAACACAGCATTTGAGACCATCATTAGTGTCTCACCTCTACTGGGACTTTTAGGTACAATTTTAGGATTAATTGACGCCTTTGCCGCCCTACGGATTGGGGATATTGGCGGTCAAACCACCGTGGGTGTGACAGGTGGGATCAGTGAAGCCTTAATTTCCACCGTCGCCGGGTTGAGTGTCGCGATCGCAACTCTGATCTTTGCTAACACTTTTCGCGGATTGTATCGGCGTCAACTTGCCTTGATTCAGGAGTATGGGGGAAAGCTGGAACTGATTTATCTGGGTTATTACGAGCGAATTAAATGAAATAGTTTGGAGTTTTGAATTTTGATCCTTCACGAGCTTCGAGGGAATCTGGTTTTGTGTAGGGGCGGGTTTAGGGAATGTCGTGCCAGATTTTGATAATAACGTTTGTGCAAAACCCGCCCTTCCCCCATGTTTCGGTCAGGACTAATTTCTCAATTTTTCAATAAAATACCAGGTTTTGACTAAATTTCCTTGCATCAGGGCAGCAACACCAGAAAGGGCTTGAACTTCTGGCAGATTTGGGCTGAGATTTAAGGCAGGCTTAAGCGCATTTTGAGCATCTTTACCCCGCCATTCATATAAATAAACGAAGGCAAGATAAGCATGAGCATAAGGATTTTGGGGATCAAGCTGGACGACTCGCTTTAATGCTGCGATCGCAGCCTGGGAATCTACCTGTAAAACCCTCGATAAAGCTAGGGCATACGCCAAATCTAACCGTTTTGGTTCCAATTTTAACCGATGAGTTAACGCAAAGTCTGCCTGCACGAGGTAATCCTGAATTGGGTCATACTGATTAATTCGACCCGTTTGTTCAAATATAGCCTCCATAGAATCAGAACCATTTGGTAAAGTCGCTGCTAATGTGCGAAATTGGGTGATTAAATCTAATTCCGGTGCAGGTATTGTAGACGCTTTTGGGTCAATTTTTATTTGAACGGTTGGTACTGATATCGGATAGGTTTCCCCAGTTTCACGATTCAAATAGGTGGCGTTTAATGTATACGTTCCTGCGGGGATATCTGCTGGAGGTAACATCGCCATCCGTTCACTAACCTGGTATTTAGGCGATTGATTGGTGACGGTTGATAGTTGACGGTTGTTTGTTGACTTAGGAAATAAGTTTCCCATGGCAATACCATGATCATGTAACCATTGATATTGATCTCCTGCTTCCAGCGAATGCCAAGTTAATAAAACAATTCCCGATTGTAAGGGTTGCCAATCTCCTGTCCATTCATAGGTAACAGGTGTAGGGAAACCAGGAGGGGCTGTTTCTGGGACAATCACCTGATTTAATTGAATTTTATTTAACCCTTCGACTACGCTTAACGGCAGGCTGTTAAATAAGGACTGGTTTTGTTGTTCATTTATTGGTGAAGAGGGCGGGTTTCGTTGTTCATTTATTGGTGAGTATCTGAATTGAGTTCCTAAACCCGCCCCTACAATTGGGTTTAAATTTGTCCCTAAAATTGGGTTTAAATCCGCCCCTACAATTGACTGTTTACTGTTGACTGTTGTGACCTCGAAAAATGGCTGATGTCGGTGATAAAGCTTGAGCAGACTACCATCCGGTAAATCCCACGTCTTCTGGAGTTGGAATTCTCCGCCTTGTTCAACCTTCTCTACTATAGCCGTTTGCGCTTCAGGAATAGACCCTTGATCCCCTGTTTTTGTCACAAACCAAGATAGCGATCGCGCATCCTGTTCAATCTGCTTTTCTCGTACCCCTACCTGACGCCCATACACCTGAAAATCTCGCAACGCCCCATAATAATTTAAATTATGCTGATTAATTTCCGGCGTTGACGGTAATACGCCTAACGTTGTCTGTAAATTCGGAGAGGTTTGGATAATTTCATCAATCACTTGAGCCAGCGGAACAGGTTCTCCAAAATAGGGTAAATGTTGAACACGCGGCGCAAGAACCTGAGTTAAAAAAGCACCGCCCAAAGGAAACAAATTCAGCACCACTAACACAGACGCTAACCCCACCGTTCCCCAGCGAACAGACTTACCCCAACCACCTTGCCATAGAACCAAACCCGATGCTAAAACTAACGAAAATACAGGCAACAATGGCAAAATATAACGAGCATCCTTATTCACATTCAGAGAACACAATAGATAACCTCCAATTAAAAACACAGCCAGCCAACCGAAAGAACTACGGAGAGACACAGAAACATCGAAACCTAACCCACCCAACCCATATCGTTTCTGAAACCCTCTGCGCCCCTCTGCGTTAACCTCTGCGCCCCTCTGCGTTGAAAAAACATCGTTCCTTTGCCTACCCCAAACTCTCTCTTTTTTGCGCCAATAAAGAATCAAACCCACAATCGGCACAAGCAACAGAACCCACGACACCAAATAAGGTAAAATCTTCCCATAATAAAGCCAAGCCTCCAAAGTATTCAGCGCCGGATCACCCTCTGCGATCGCGGAATCTAACGTAGCTCGTTTCCCAGAGGTTAAAATGAGTAGCCAGTTGGTACGATACCAGGGATAAAATACAAACCCAGATACCAACAATCCCACAATTAACTGAGCGAAGCGTCCCCAGTTTCGCCGTCGAATTGTTCCCGCCATAACCCAGATAATTGGTATAAATAGAAAAAATAGCGCTGTTTGCTTTACCATTAGCGCTAATCCTAGGGAAAAACCAAAGATGATTGCCCAGAGTAGAGATTGAAGCGATCTGCTGCCTATCAATTTTGTAGGTTTGGTTTCGTACCTCAACCCAACGCCATCGTTATTGTGAACAGTATCATGTCCGCCTAAACAGTCATCATTTCCTTTTACCTTGCCACCTTGATCCTTTTTTTCTGCCTTGTCTCCATCAAATTTAACTGATGATATTAAACCTAGGTTTCGCCAAACCGTGAGACAGAAGAAACTGAGAGTAACAACAGCAGTCAGTGGATAATCGAGAAGGAATTCTAAACGATAACGATAGAGTCCCGGTAAAAGCACCGTTAATCCAGCCGCCCATAACCCAACCCGACGATTGAAAAGTTGAACACCTAAACCATAAACCGAACCGATAAGAATAGCATGAAAGAGTAATAGAACCAGTGTGGCTTGATCCGTTCCCCGACCAAAAACATGTTGAATAATAGCTGTAGCGATATACGTAAACGGCGGTATCTTAGACGAAAGTTGCCATAAATTCGTCCACCATTCGCCAGATAACCACTCCGGATGTTGCAACGCTTGCCAATAGTTTAACGAACCCGTTAAATAATCCGCTTGATCCCAAGCCGGGACAGAATTGTCAAGCGCAAACCACAGGCGATCGCACAAAGCGCTGGCTAGCCAAATCAGCCCCAGAATACCTAGATATTTGCGGTTTCCAGTTTTCCACCACTGTAATCGGTTGTTCATGGTTCATCGCTCATTGTCTACTTTCTTTGTCCCATAACCAGTAACTACTCACTATAGCGGAATGTCTTAAGCTAACTTAGAAAGAAAGCTGCCATCTTAACCGAGGTGTGAGGATGCTACAACGCCAAGATGTCGTGCATCAGCGCTATCAGCTATTTTTCCCTGAATAAGCAATCAGGAGGCGGCTTACCGTGGTTTGGTTTCGTCCAAGATTACATTCCTGGTGCTTCCTTGCAACAATGGCTAGACCAAGGAAAGCGCTTTACGGAAGTTCAAGTGCGCCAGATTGCGACAGAGGTTCTGGAAAACACGACTGATTGGATTTCAGCAAACAAATCATGAAACGAGATAAGGTACTAGCCATTCTCACGGCACATCGAGAACAATTACAGAACCTGGGAGTAAAATCACTGAATTTGTTTGGCTCAGTCGCACGAGATGAGGCTGATGCAAATAGTGATGTAGACTTTTTAGTAGAGTTTAATCGACCAGGGGGTTTGTTTCAACTCTTGCAAGTGCAGTATTATTTAGAAGATATTTTAGGGTGTGCTGTGGATTTGGGAACTCAGGAAGCGTTGAAGGAACATTTGCGAGAACCTGTACTTAAGGATTCAATTCGTGCCTTCTAGAGATTGGCGGCTACGCCTTCAAGATACAGCGCTTCGCGCTCTTATGGAGTACAGTATTAGCCCGCTATCCCTCAAACTGCTAGATTGATGTTGTACCTCATAGCAGAGGAAAGCGCTGTATTCTACAATCCATAACTGGAATTGAGCAACGTACAGCTAACATAACCTTTGAAGACTTTCAAAACAATGAAACCACTATTAAAGCAGTTCTCTATGATTTTGTTGTGATTTGAGAAGCCACTCGAACTGTCCCTGATGAAATCCAGAATCGCTATCCTGATATTCCTTGGCGTCTGATGGCAGGAATGCGAAATGTTGTCACTCACGAATATTTTCAAATTGATCTAGCCAGAGTTTGGGAAACCCTTCAAGATGATCTACCTCGATTAGTATCCCAACTCCAAGATGTGCTAGAGTGTGAAGCAAGGGAAGAATAGTTAATGAGATTAGCACTCCTCCCTGGGGGCTTGTAGGGGCGACCCGCTTTTTTTTCATGAACAATTGGAATCCACTCAATTTGATCGGGTCGCCCTATATCGGCGTGACACAGTTAAACAGGTGGAATAATTTTTACGTTTTTTTAGGTGCAAGGCTAATCCATTTTATTAAAGGTTAAATCTAGGATTTAAGTAATTTTATCATCTTAACATGAGAAATACCCGCTTCTTCAAATAGTTCTCCCTCTGGTAAAAAGCCGAGTTTTAGATAAAGCGATTTCACATAATCTTGAGCGTGAATAACTACTGTATTGATTTGCTTGTTGGCTGCAATGTTGAGGGCTTCTTGCATCAATCGCTTACCGATTCCTTGTCCTCGGAACTCTGATAAAACAGCGAGGCGTTCAATTTTAGCCGTTTGATGATCCAGATATCTTACCCTGACGGTTCCCACAGCCTGATTCTCGACATACGCCAGAATATGATCGGCGGTTTCATCTTTGCCATCCAAATCCAAACTTGGATCAACACCTTGTTCAATGTGAAAAACCGAGCGTCTCACCCCTTGAATAGCGGCTGAATATTCTTTATAATTAACAGTCTTGAACGTGATATGGCTCATCGCGATCGCTCCATCGTTCGTAGTCAGGGATGCAAGCCTATTCACGGTAACAATTTGAGTAAAGGGCGACCCGAACAAATTGAGTGGACACCATTGTTAATTAATGCAAGCGGGTCGCCCCTACAGCAGAATAACCGCACCAGCAAATAGCTTGATCAACTGTGCAATTTACCCATTATGGTAAGGGCAAGGAAATGCGTTAACCACTTACCCTAATTCTGCAAGAACTGTATCAGTTGTTCCAATTTTGACCAAGCCGCCCCACTTTTGAGAATATCCTTTGCCCGTTCAATCCCAGCTTGGTGATCCTCTAACGCCACAACTCCAGCCACTTGCAAGGCTAACGAAGTATTTAACACCACCACATCCTGTTGGGCGGCTGTTCCTTTCCCTTGTAAAACATTCGTTAAAATGTCCACATTTTCGCCCAAATCGCCGCCACGCAACGCCCCTGTGGGTGCTGACGTTAAACCAAACTGTTGCGGATTCAGCGTAGACAGTCGCACCCCACTATCAGATAAAAGTGCCAAGTCGGTTTCGTCAGCCAATCCCGCTTCATCTAGATTTTCTCGTCCATGGAGGACAATTCCCTGATGAATTCCCATTTGTTTTAACGCATGGGCAACTGTTGATACGACGTTGGCGTCAAATACGCCAATCACTTGACCTGTGGGGCGCAATGGATTGACTAGAGGTCCTAACAGATTAAATACTGTCCGCACCTTCAGGGTTTGTCGCAATGGGGCTACCGCTTTCATGGCGGGATGCCATCCCCGGGCAAATAGAAATGTCACGCCCACCTCATCCAAGGCGGACTGGACTTGTTCTGGTGGGGCAGATAAATTGACGCCCAACGCCTCTAAAACATCGGCTGAACCCACTTTCGAGGAGGCGGAACGGTTCCCATGTTTGGCAACCCGTACACCCGCTGCCGCCGCGACAAACGCTACAGCCGTCGATATATTAAAGGTGGATGCACCATCGCCGCCTGTGCCACAGGTATCAATAACTGGCGTTTTATGGTCAATGGCTTCCTGCTGTAAGGATTGATCCTGCAACACTTGAGCCATTCCTGCCAATTCCGATGGAGAGACGCCTTTTGCCTGAATCGCAGCCAGAATCGCCCCCGATAACACTGGCGGAATGTCCTCGTTGAGCCATCCCTGCATCAGTTGTGAGGCTTGGTCACGGGATAATGATTGTCTGTCGAGGATCTGTTGCAGCAGGTTAGACCAGTTGGTGGGAGTTTGGATCATGTTTATCTGAAAAAATAGGAGCTTGGTGAATGGCGACTATGAAAAAGTGTAATATCGTACCGGATATTATGGAGGGCGATTACTGGACTAAATAATCTAAACAAATATAAAGAAAGTTTTATTAGAGTACAAGCGTTAACATCTTTCCCCTGCCCCTCTGCTTCCCTGCCTCCCTGCACCCCTGCACTTCTGCTCCCCTGCACCTGTACAGGTTTAATCGAAAACGTTTCCATCTTCTGAATGTTATCATGAGCATTCAAAAACCTGACGGCACGTTAACTGAGTTTAGCGTTAACTCAAAACCCTTGTTTCATTCCAATCCCACCCGACCCAATCCAGCTAGAACCTCTGTTGTGGACACTCCACCCAGACCTGTTGAGGCACAGCTAAATGAATGTGAAGACAGCTTCCGCGCTAGCTTTGAGCAAGCGACAGTTGGCATCAAACACGTATCGACGGATGGCAAAGTCATCCAGGTCAACCCCAAATTTTGTCAGATAGTTGGTTATAGCCGTGAGCAAGTTCTCACCCGCACCTGGCAAGACCTAACCCACCCTGATGACTGGGCAAGCGATCGCGCGATACTGGAGTTACTCTTAGCGGGGACTCTCGACTGTCACTGCCAACAAAAACGCTACCGACACCGAGATGGCAGCATTGTCTGGGTGCAAATTACCCTATCTTTAGTGCGAACGCCTCAAGGAGATCCGAAATACTTTTTGCTCGTCGTTCAAGATGTGAGCGCCCGTCAAACGGCTAAATCGGCGTTGCAGCCAGAAGAACCCTGGCGCGAAAAAGCTCGCCGCGAAGCCTTGCTCAATCGCCTCTCGACGCAAATCCGTAATAGTTTAGACGTAGAGACAATCCTGGAAACAACGGTACTGGAAATTCGCCAGCTATTGCGAATCGATCGCTGTCAGTTTATCCGATATCATACTGAGCAAACGCCAGCTTATTGGAAAGTTGTCACAGAAGATCGAGAGTCTCAGCTTCCCGATTTGACAGACTGCTATTGGGCGGACACCAATGCCGTTCTCACCCAGCAGATATTGCATCTGGACATTGTGCAGATTGATACCGTTGAAACGGTGAGCGATCCATTATTGCAGGAATTTATGCGATCGCTCGACTATAAGTCTCTCTTGCTTATCCCCCTAGAAACCCCGTCCGGAATCACCGGGATTATTAGTTGCAGCCACACTCAGGAGACTCGCCCTTGGACAGATAGCGAAGTTGAACTCCTGCAAGCAGTGATTAGTCAACTGCTCATGGCGCTCCAACAAGCTGAACTTTACGCCGCTAGCTGTCGAGCTACAGAACACGCCCGCAAACAAGCCGCCCAATTATCAAAAACACTCCACGACTTGCAGCGCACCCAATCCCAGTTGATCCAAAGCGAAAAAATGTCCAGTTTGGGTCAGCTTGTGGCAGGTATTGCTCACGAAATCAATAATCCTGTCAATTTTATTTATGGCAATCTCATTTATGCCCAAGAATATTACCAAGACCTCATAGCGCTGGTGCAACTTTACCGCACCGCTTATCCTAATCCTACAGCCGTTATTAAAGAGCGGATGGATAGCATCGATTTGGACTTTATTTTAACAGATTTTGCCAAACTTCAATATTCGATGAAAGTTGGCGCTGAACGGATTCGGGAAATTGTGCAATCGTTGCGGACGTTTTCTCGCTTAGATGAGTCAGGGCGCAAGACAATAGACATTCATTCGGGTATTGAGAGTGCTTTGATGATTCTGCAATATCGACTCAAGGAGAAACCCGGGGCAGCAGGAATCTGTGTGATTAAAGAGTATGAAAATTTACCTCCAGTCGATTGTTGGCCCGGACAGTTAAATCAAGTTTTCATGAATATTTTGACGAATGCGATTGACGCGATCGAGGACAAGGAAAATTGCGATTCGTCTCAAACGGAGGCGGAGTTTTCCCAGGATACTGTCTTATTTTCACCAACGATTACGATTCGTACAGGTCTTAGTCAAACGGACTCCGCACACTCCTCAATAACGGATGGTTTAACCGAGGAAGACTCTAGCGGAGAAATGGATAATTCTCAACCGGACAATCCTTATGTTTTTATCCGCATTGCGGATAATGGAATCGGGATGAGTCCGCAGACCCAAAAACGGCTATTTGACCCCTTTTTTACTACAAAACCTGTAGGCTTAGGGACAGGTTTAGGGTTGGCGGTTAGTTACCAAATTGTTGTTGAAAAACATGGCGGTAAGCTGTGGTGTAATTCAACTCCTGAACAAGGGGCTGAGTTTGTGGTTGAGATTCCTATACGACAACCGCCGCATAAGCGCTGATGGGGGAAAATTGATCCGGTTCCCCCCTTCTGATCTATGCATTACTCACATCTTTCTTAACAATTCATAAGGCTAGACATGGCTGATGGGAGAGGGGTTGGGGGTGAGAGCTGATTACTCAATTCGCTGTTACCTTCCATTACATTTTTCGCTCTATCTGAGCAAAATGTTCCAACAACAATCGGTGAATAAAAATATACCCTCCTCCCACCTTCTGTAAAAAAATCTGCTGCGTCGCATAATCCAGAAATCGCGCATAATTCCAGGGAATACAACCACTGAAATAAAGCACTAACCGTAACGTAAAATGCTGAATGCAAGCAATCCCCGCAGGTGAAAACAACCCAAACAGTAATCCAATCACCGCACCAAATAAAATCGGTAGTCCCACGATTTGCGCCAAACCTACCATAGCGACTACCCCAATTAAAGCAAAAATTAAGGTGTTTTGTGCCGATTGCCATATCCCCTGGTTGGGAACTATACTTGTCTCAATTCCGCCCCCCGTTAATCCACGCAATAAGACGAAAATCAATCCCGTTCCTATACCACTCAATCCATAAGTTATCCCCTCAATTATCGCCCCCTGACTCGGCGCAATCAGCCAGAAAATGAGTCCACTGCTGAAGCCAAATATTAATCCTACCGTTAACCCAATTCGCAACCCCGGTACTATATTTCGTTTGGCTTTTACCCATGACCATTTCAACGTTTCCACGGGTTCAATCTGATTCATAACTAACGCGACAATTAACCCCGCCATCAACCCGCCGCCGAGTCCCATAATTAATCCTGCTAATAGAGTAATTTCCCGCCAAAACATAAGCTCGACATTCAGCCCCCCACCTAACCCCATAATTAATCCACCGATTAAACCGACTCCTAGAGAATACAGCCATTTTTGCGCTTTAGTGTCTAACCAACTCGGCTGCAATCGCTCAATTAAAAATACGGTTTCTGAGTTTTGATACATTCGTTTTGCCAGCCAAATTAACCCGTTAATTACCTGCTTTTGACTATACTTGGCTTGACCCCGCCTGCGCTTAAACATCCGCTGAATGTACCGATCAAATAAATGCTTCCGCCAGTCGTCTAAACCACTCCTTTGCGGTAACTCATCTAGGGATATTCCCTGATACGCCAGGGTGATAATACTTAACATTAACGGGGATTGGGCTAAGTCTTGTAAGGTGCTATCCGATCGCAGAACTTGGCGCACTACTGTAAGTTGCGTCCCAGCACTGTTTAGATAGCGATCAATTTGGGCTAAGGTAAGCGGTTGCAGACAAATCGCGGCTTGTAAATTCAGACGCTGCTGTAGGGCTTGATAATCGCGAATTCGACTACAAACCA
The DNA here is from genome assembly GCF_040221695.1 of Coleofasciculus sp. E2-BRE-01. NCBI lineage: Bacteria > Bacillati > Cyanobacteriota > Cyanophyceae > Coleofasciculales > Coleofasciculaceae > Coleofasciculus > Coleofasciculus sp. E2-BRE-01. The sequence continues at coordinate 23,898 of NZ_JAVKEA010000157.1, forward strand.
CGAGTTCGGTTGTGCCATGTTCGCTACTAAATTGATTGATGGCGGTGACACAAGCATCTCTTAATGTAATACTTACTTCGTCTAACCCATCCAATAAAAGCAACAGTTCTCCCGAATCAATCCAGGTTTGACCAATATCTTTCGATACTTGATATTTGGTATGCAGTTCGTTAACTAACCAGTCAGCAATGGTTTGCTTACCTCCCGTCCAAGAGGATAAATTAAAGACCACAGGAATCGGGTGATTACTATCAACGTCCGCCTGATCCAATAGATCACGAGTTAATTCTAAAAGCGTCGTGGTTTTGCCACTTCCCGGTTCCCCTAAAATTAAGAGCGATCGCCCCTCGCCCATCGCCAGAAACTTGTCACTGACTTTGATTCCCGGTAATAGGGTTTGCTGGAATTCCCCGGAACCCTCCCAAACCAATTCCCAAGGGCGTTCGACTAAATCGAGGCGTTCTTCTAAGCCTAGTTCAATTAAGACGCGACCATGCAATGAGGTTTCTAATACCCCTTTGATCCAATAGTTTCTCACTTTATTGAGTAATATGTGGCGAAACTGAACATCCTGGCGTGTCTGTTTCAGTTTGGGTTTTGACAGAGAACTTTTGGGTGAATAGGTTCTATTTTCTGAGGATACAGGTTGAATCAAATAACTCGGTACAGGTTCGGTAATATTTTTTAACGACAAATCCCCTAAAAATGTGGTGGGTAACTGTAAATGATTTTTGACCAAATCATAAACAATCTGAGAAATACAAATCCCTCCCGGTTGTGCTTTTCCTTCTAAACGAGCGGCAATATTTACGCCATTCCCCATCACATCTCCTTCACTGACAAAGACATCGCCTAAGTGAATGCCAATCCGATGTAAAATAATGTCATGTTCCGATAAACTCTGGGCAGCTTGAGCCAAGGATTGCTGAATTTCGATGGCACAATCCACCGCCAGAACCGCACTGGGGAAATACATCAACAAGCCATCCCCAGTAGACTTAATCGTCTGTCCAGAAAACTGCTGACACAATCGCCGCATTAACTCTAAATCCCGGTGAATTAAGTCTAGAGTATGTTCTTCATCCGCCGACATTCTGGCACTAAAACCCACGCCATCCGTAAACGCGATCGCGGCTAGGGTTCGCTGAGTCTGAAGCTGAGACGGTAAGCTGTTTACAGTTCTCATGGGACGAGGTAAAGTCTGGCTGGGTAAGGGGATTGTCGCACTAGAGGGTAAGGCGGCGATCGCGTCTAACACGTCTCTCACATTGTCATAGCGATCGCGGATATCCTGACACACCATTTTCGCTAAAATGTCATGAAAACGTGAGGGTTCGGCTAACTGTTCCTGCCAAATCACCTCACCCGTTTTCGGATTCGCTGGCAAGTGATGGGGTAATACTCCAGTTAAGGCTTGAATCCCCAACATTCCCACCGCATGAATATCGCTACTAAAACGCGGTTTTCCCGCACATTGTTCGGGAGGCATATAACCGGGTGTACCAATAGCAATTGTCACCTCTGTTGGGGAACTTGTTGCCGTACTGACCTGTTTAACCGTGCCAAAGTCAATTAAAATAATCTTGCCATCCGCTGCCCGTCGAATTAAATTAGAGGGTTTAATATCCCGATGAATAACCTGATGCTGATGAACAATGTTTAAGATTTCTAAGATATCCCAGACTAACTGAATCGTCTGCATCTCATCCAATCGGCGTCCAGCCGCTAACTCATGACGTAAATCATCCCCTTCAATATGTTCTTGAACTAAATAAAATTGCTGATTATCTTCAAAATGGGCTAAAAGCTGAGGAATTTGGTCATGATTGCCCAATTGATACAAAACCCGCGCCTCGGTATCAAATAGGCGGCGAGACGCCTCTAACACAGAGGGATTTGCCACCTGCGGCTTCAGTTGCTTAACCACACAATAAGGATATCCAGGTAAATCGCGATCGCGTGCCAGGTAGGTTTCGCCAAACCCCCCACGCCCCAACGGTTGGATAATTTCATAGCGCCCCCGTAGTCGTGTTCCAATCATAAGATTTGTGTAGACTCTCAGCAGGTTTTACTGACGGCACAAGTGATATAATTCTGCCATAGCCCCTCAAAAAAGCACGTTCCGTCTCAATCGTAACGCCCTGAATACAGTCCCTGTTCCTGAACCGATTAGTCTCGCGGCGCTGGGACTTGTAGGATTGGGTGCATTAACCCATGCTTTTTGGGTTTCCTTCCTCAACCCAACCTACAAAGATGACAAATGACAAATCTTTGGACATCGGCTGACCATGCGCTATCTTATTTAGAGAGATCTGATACTCTCCCCCATCGCACTGAAGGTGAAGCCGTTGTCTTAGAAGAAGTTCCTAAAACAGTCAAACGTATCCTCGATTTAGGCACTGGAGACGGACGCCTTTTGGCACTGCTGAAAATTGACCGCCCCCATGTCGAGAGTATCGCGATCGATTTTTCGCCCACGATGCTTGATGCTGCAAAACAACGCTTTGCTGGGGATGAGACAGTAAAAATCAGGGCACATGATTTAGATCATCCCTTGCCAGAGTTAGGTATATTTGACGCGATCGTTTCTAGCTTTGCGATTCATCACCTAACTCATGAACGTAAGTATTCCCTCTATGCTGAACTCTTCAACTTGCTGGAACCTGATGGTATTTTTTGTAACTTAGAACACGTTGCCTCTCCCACACCAGCACTCCATGAACATTTCCGCGCTTGCATGGGGATTGCTGACAAACCAGACGATCCCTCGAATAAATTATTGGATGTAGAAAATCAACTGAAATGGCTACGAGAAATTGGTTATACTGATGTCGATTGTTATTGGAAATGGTTGGAACTGGCGCTTCTGATTGGTAGAAAACCGAATACAACAGAAAAGCAATAGCAAATTATTGAAGTAAGGAAGGTAGAGAGACGCGCTATGGCGCGTCTTAACCCTTCTTCGCTAGTCGGACATGGTGTGTAGGGGCGGGTTTTACCAATACCGTTCAGGAGAAAACCCCTACCTTAACCAAACCCTTGCTGAAGGTTCAATATCAAGTGAACTCCTCTATCTTCCTCATCTTCTACATTTCCCCTCTCTCCCTCATCAACTGTGAAAAGTTAGAAGAATTTACTGATTCCACACTTCATCAATAGGCGGTGGTTCAGGGGGTAGGGGGCGTGATGAAAGGGGCTTTTCGTTCGTCTCCGAGGACTGATTTAAAGCGTGCATCGGATTGTTACCCCGGATAGTCCCCACCCAATTATTTTGATTTTGGGGTGTCACTGTGGATAAAGCATTGCCTCGATCCAGCAAATAACTCAGATGATGTAGCCCTTCACATAACCGATGTAAATGGGCGCAGCGATACTCCGCCGCTTGCCAATCTCCAGCTTCTAAGGCTTCAGCGTATCCGCGCTGTAAAGCTCTAATGAGTCTGAGTTGGGTTTCAATGATGGGATAGTTTAGAGTCATTCCTTTGGCTTATGTTCACAATTGTACTTGGTACATACCCCCTGATGCGCTAATCGCTTTGGACTAGATTTCTATACTGATCGCGGTTCTTACTCGTTATGATGAAATACACCAATTGATCCCCCATCCCTTATCTCTCATGCTTTTCCTGTGAGCGGAGTGTACCTCATCGAATCGCGAACCGCTATATCCTGACTCAATCATAACCTAATAACTATTGGTCATATCAATGATTTGATTCAATTTATCTTATGGATAAAACATCGTCATTTGATAGATTTCACCTGTTGCAGGAAAGACAAAGATTTCTGTCAATGAGTTATTGTACTTATGGGATCATTGAGCGGTTGTCATCCTCACGACGCATCAAGCAAGCTACGCTCTGGATTTCTTATCCCTGAAGATAAATCTATTAAGTTATCGCTAAGTTTAATAACTCCAAGATATAAATCAATTAGAGAATAATAATGCCATCGAAAATACTCTAGCTTGACCTGGATACGAGGTTTAGGACTATCACAAACGAGGAACATCGACTTTTGAGGGCTTGTGTTTAACTTCGATCTATTCCATCGTTCAGAACGTTATAGGTTGTAGCCGGATGATTTTTATCGATTCATCTAAAAATTAAAAACTATCTGATCTATTCTTTGCTGAGAGAGATTTAAGGCGGCATAATAAAGCCAGTGGGATGGCTAATACTATACCATCTTTATCAATGTTAAACCTAACCTCTGATCTCGAATGCAGCGAGTTGTCTTTTGTGACTTCGACGGTACGATTACGGCAGTAGAAACCTTTGCCGGGATGTTAAAGGATTTTGCGCCTGAGTCATTTGCCCAAGTGATGCCCGAACTTTACGCCAGACGGCTAACACTACGGGAAGGTGTGCGTCGTGTCTTGACATCAATTCCGTCCTCTCGATACCCAGATATCCTCACCTATACCCAATCTAAACCGATTCGCCCCGGTTTAGTGGAATTACTCGATTTTCTGGACGATCGCGGCGTACCCTTTGTGGTGGTTTCCGGGGGATTGCGCGGTATGGTGGAGACGGTGTTGGGTCGAGAAAAGCGGGGAGGAACGTCGCTGCTAGAACGAGTGGCGGCTGTTTATGCTGTAGATCTGGATACGAGTGGTGACTATCTCCAGCCATTGTCCGAGTTTGAGGGGGATAGCGAATTGGTTGCCAAAGTTCAGGTGATGGCACAACACCCAGCAGACGAACAGATTGCGATCGGGGATTCGGTAACGGATTTTAACATGGCATTGCACGCCTCTGTCGTCTTCGCCCGCGATCGCCTCAGCCAGTATCTCGGTCAACAACCCATCGCTAAAAGCGAGGGCTTGAAAAAACAGCCCTAGTTGACCAGACTCAGGTAGCAATACCTACGTTTAAGGCAAGTGTTAAAGTTCCTACCTTGGGATGCGTAGCTAGTTCCAAGCTCTAGAACTCAAAAGTTAAACAGCCATTTGGGAGGCAGTGCTTTTGAGATAGTACCGACCTTAAACATTGTCAAAGCTAACATTACCCGCAAGGAGACTCATTCGTGAGTAAAGTTTTCGTTCTAGACACTAACAGACAGCCTCTTAATCCTATTCATCCAGGTAGGGCAAGAATGCTGTTATCCCAGGGAAAAGCTGCGGTTTTCCGCCAATACCCTTTCACCTTGATACTTAAGCAGGAGGTGACAAGCCCCAAAGTTGAACCACTCCGAATCAAGATTGATCCAGGTGCCAAAACTACCGGACTAGCACTTGTTAACGATAGTACAGGTGCTGTTATCTGGGCAGCAGAATTACAGCATCGCGGCTTTCAAATTCGGGACGCCTTAACCTCTCGCCGCCAGCTACGGAGGTCGCGCCGAAACCGCAAAACCCGTTATCGAAAGCCACGCTTCCTTAACCGCACTCGCCCCAAGGGATGGCTACCCCCTTCTCTTAGTAGCCGGGTTGCCAATATTCTGACGTGGGTTAAACGTCTGTCATCTGTGTGTCGAGTTACCGCCATATCTCAGGAGTTGGTCAGGTTTGACACTCAGCAGATGGAGGACTCTGACATTAGCGGGGTAGGCTATCAACAAGGCACATTGGCAGGTTACGAGATGCGTGAGTTTCTCTTAGAGAAATGGGGTAGAACCTGTGCTTACTGTGGCGCAAAAGACACGCCTGTTGAGATTGAGCATATCCAACCTCGCTCAAAGGGAGGTTCAAACCGAGTTAGCAATCTGTGTTTAGCCTGCACTCCTTGCAATCAGAAAAAAGGGAATCAGGATATCAAAGATTTCCTCAAGGGCAAGCCTGACCTGCTCAAACGAATTCTGGCACAAGCTAAAAAACCTTTAGCTGATACGGCAGCCGTTAATGCAACTCGATGGAACTTGTACGAAAACCTCAAGAAAACAGGACTGCCTGTTGAGGTCGGTACGGGTGGGCGCACCAAATATAACCGCACCATTCGAGGGCTGGAGAAGACCCACTATTGGGATGCTGCCTGTGTTGGATCATCAACCCCAGAGCGGTTGATCACATCAGGAGTTAAACTGAAGTTAATTGCTGCCAAGGGTCACGGCACTCGCCAGCAATGCCGTACTGATAAATTTGGTTTTCCAGCTCGTTATTGCTCTAGAACCAAGTTCCATAAAGGTTTTCAGACAGGTGACATTGTTAAAGCCGTTGTCACTTCAGGGAAGAAAATCGGAACTTACGTTGGTCGAGTTGCTACTCGCGCAACTGGAAGTTTTAACATTTCAACGCATAATGGGCTGGTTCAAGGAATCAGTCACAAATACTGTGCACATGTTCACAAAAAGGACGGATATTCGTATGCCAACTAAGCATCCCCCTCCTTTCCTCCCGTCGCTGAAAGCGAGGGTCTCCAGGAGGGAAGAAAGATGAACGTCAAAAGCCTTACCTACCCTGGAATGACTTTTTTGATGTGCGTCAACAGCTATCCCAGCTTTGGGGGAAAACCTAAACAATAGTAGGGCTGTAGGGGCGGGTTTTACCGATAACATTTTGGCACAAACCGATAACTTGACTAAACCCGCCCTTCTCAGAAAATAGGGGGAGAGAAGGTACAGTCTCAAACTGTAAAGTTTTGTAAAATAAACTTTGCCAAAACTTTATTGAAAAGCTAGTTCAACTTCATCGAATTTAAAAAATAACATTTGTATGATGAAATAGTTTACTTAAAAAAATACAAGTGCGAGTAGCATCATGGTCTACCAACAAAACGATCGCGTCAAAATCATCAAAGGTTCTCTAAAAGGTCATACAGGAAAAATCGCATCTTGTAGCCATGAAGGTAGCTATTTTATTAGCCGAGACTTAACCAATCAAAAAACCGATTCATCCAACCTATATGGTCCCCTTCTTGGCGACGAAATTTCACCCTTAGCCTATTAAATTGACTTCACTAAAACCAAGGAAAGCAGGGGGATAAGAAAAAAGTCCCCCTTTAAGCTGTTGTGCATGTAAATTTGGTATTAGTAGCCAGTAAGATGCTCACACAGAGAGGGTTAATAACTCAGGTTTAAATATCATCGCCAGACCAAAGAATAGCATAAAGAGTCCGCCAACCAGTTTCAGTACTCTCCCTTGGTTTTCAGTAAGTCGAGTGGACTTAAACGAATAGATAAAGTTGCCTAAAATAGCCAACAGCGGCATAATGTAAATCGCCGCATATAAACCTGTCCACGAGATATGACACAAGCCAATTTCATCGGAGCAATACTGTAACAGCGCCGTCATGTAAACCGCAGGCAGAATCGCAGTACAGCCAAGTTCGACAATATTGACAAAGACAGCTAACAGAACCGTCCCCGCTAATGCCGCCATAAACATCTTGCGATCGCCTTTAGCATTCCTCAAGTTTCTGACAATCTTTCCCGCTCGTTTATTGATCGTTGACTGTTGTTTTTCCGAGAGGGATAAGGAAATCGCTTTTTTGAACCAGAAATAATCCTTGATATTGATCAAACCTGCCCCGGTAATCAGAATTCCCAGAATTTGCATAAATCGAACGCCATAGTTTTCTAGGAAGACTGAACCCGCCAAGACCATCAGCATGATAAAGATAAAATACATCACCGCTGATGTGATAATAAAGGTTGTCCCCACCAAGGTCATATCCTTGCGGCTGCGGGTATAGGTGAGTAACGACAACAGAATGACTAAAACCGTGAACGCACAGGGATTAAAGCCATCGGCAAGGGCAATGGTAGAGACAAATAGGGGGAAGGGAAGCCCTTGGGCAAAGGTTTTAATTACTGCATCAGGGGTGAGGGCAAGAAACACAAATAGACTGATGATCGTTGTTGCCAGCAACCCGCCAATCCAATAGCGTTTAGCTTGTCGTTTCTCAAGCGCTTTTTGCAAAAACGGATAACTACAGAGATACCAGAACGGGATTAAAAAGATTTGCCACGGGGGGCTGGTCTTAGTCTGTTGCTGTTGATCAGTTGTGGGTAAATTGAGTGGAGATCCGACGGCTGTTTCTATCGCTGCAATAATTTGGTTTTTGTAGCCGATATAAGCTTGATGAACTGGAGTGTATTCCAAGGGTCCTTCGGCTTCACTATAGCCAATGAACATTTTGTCCTCAACCACAGTCCTGGGAACCGCGCCGGACGAGATTCCCCGGGCTTTTTGGAATTCCTGCCATTCCCTGGGATTGTCGTTAACCTCAAGCGACGTAACCTCAACATTTTTATTGTGTTGATCAATATAAGTCATTAACGGCTTTTGCTGGAGGCAATGGGGGCAGGTTTTGCTGTGGAAGAAATAGACATTGACGACATCATCACTAGCCTGGGCAACGGACTGAAGGGAGGTCACGAATACCAGACCTACCATGATGATAAAGGACAGGATCAGTCGGCGGTAAGATTTAACCATCATTTTTTAGCGTCCTTTTTACCGAGGAGAAATTTAGGAGACTATATTTCTACTGTAAATCCATCACCGGGCGAGGAGCTGCCTTTAGAAAAAAGACGTAATAGTTCTATCTTGACAGGATGGGCATGATGTTTTAAAGCTATGAACCCACGTTTAAAAAACTAGGGTGTCTTGTCCTTGTTTCTCTGCTCTCGATCAGGCAAATGGCACGCTCCTTGTATTCTGGTGGGCAATGCCCACCCTACGATATATCAAGGGTTTTGGCGATCCCCAAATGCACGCTTTTCAGTGCCATTGATCCCAAGGCTGTATTTCCGGCAAGGGATCAACGGTGTATACCCAATCCAATGAAGTCACCCCTAGGCATGAACTGGGTACATTTTCCTGGGAACCTTCTGCCCTCTACCATCTGCTCTCTGGCTTGTTCTGTTGGATACCCATCGTTCAGACCCCAGTAATACCAACGGTTTCCAGAGTTCTGCGTCATTGCAAGGCATTGCAAACCTGAAAGATTTCTAAAATCTGTCGAAAGATCGTCGCTGATGGTGTAAAGTTTTTGTCAAAATACTGTATAAGTAGGAAAAGCTAATTTTTGAACAAATGTGAAACGGAGGGATCACAATGGTTTACAAGCAACATGAACTCGTGCAAATCACCAAAGGCTCTTTAAAAGGTCACACGGGAAAAATCGCGGCTTCCAGCCATGATGGAATCTACTTTATCCAAGGAAACTGGAATAGTCACGAAACGGGTGCTTCCAATCTGTACGGACCCCTGTTGGGAGACGAAATTACGCCAGTGGCGAACTATTAAGCCTCAACTGCTCCTATAGCAGCAGAGGAGTGACGAATTGGTCATAATTCCTTGATTACCTCGATTGATCTAAACGTTTTCAGACCCCTCGACTTATACAGACAACTGAAAGGGTGCAGCCTAAACCGGGTTGCACCTTTGTCATGTTGAGTTTTATCTTCTCTGGTAATAATCTATTTTAATCAGTCAACACGATTTAACAGTATAGAGTAATAAAATTAGCAATCTTAATCTTTTACTTCAATAAAACTTATGTATAGCTCGTGAACCGAGGCATTTCCTTATCGAACGTGGTAACTTCCAGAAGGGCGGGTTTAGTTAAGTTATCGGTTTGGCGCCATAAGTTATCCGTCAAACCCGCCCCTACAGCCCCTATTCCCTATTCCCTATTCCCTATTCCCTATTCCCTATTCCCTATTCCCTATTCCCTATTCCCTATTCCCTATTCCCTATTCCCTATTCCCTGTTCCCTCTTCCACATTCCCTGTTCCCTGTTACCTGTTCCCTTTTTCTTTATTTTTGAGGACGAAATTGCTGCTCAACAAGTTGTACAATAGTTTTTCGGGGAAAGAATCTCGGCAGATTAACGATAAAACTATTCTGCCACCGCCCTGGCACAATCGTACAATCATCAGCGTCTAGAGCCTGGAGAATTTCCTGAACCACTACCTCTGGGGAATCGGTTTGTTGCTGTTTTAAACTATCAGGAGCATATTCGGCAAAATTCGCCGTGGTGAAAAAGTTGGTTTCCGTTGGTCCAGGACAAGCTGCCAAAATTTTAACACCCGTGTGCTGATTTTCTGCCCAAAGCGCCTCACTGAAACTAATAACAAAGGCTTTAGTTGCTGAATAGATTGATAGATACGGGAGCGGTTGAAACCCAGAAATTGAGCCGATGTTTATAATACTTCCAGAACCTCGTTGTTGCATCTGCGGGAGAAAGTGATGAGTCAAGTCTACCAACGCCAGGATATTAAGCTGAATCATCTCTAGCTGTTTACGCCGAGACGTCTGACTAAAGGCTCCGTAGTCGCCAAACCCAGCATTATTAATCAGTAAATCGATGGAAATATTTTTCTGATTGACTATTTCAAAGATGTGTGGGACGGCATCAGGTGCGGTAAGATCTTGGGGAATAACCTCAACTTGAATCCCATAGGTGGCTTGTAAATCTTGGGCAAGTTGCTGTAGTTTGTCTTGGGAACGAGCCACAATCACTAAATCGGTTTGCCGTTTAGCGAGTTCCTGAGCAAATGCAGCCCCCAGTCCTGCCGACGCTCCAGTAATTAAAGCAGTGGACATTAATGTTCTGTTATTTTTAGAGGTGTTTGGGTTACCATTCTTAACCTAATGTCTAGTTTAACGCATTGCCACTAAAATGATGCCTCAAAGAAGGAAGTCAGCCTCAAGGAATAGTTTGCAATTATTTGTGGTTAATTAAATAAATAAAGTCTATAATTTATAGTCGTACAAAAATATCGACGTTTAGTTTAATTGATAATGTCCCGATTGAACAAAAGATTTTCAGTTTTGATCGTAGTATTGCTGACAGTGATTTTTACTGTAGCCTGGGGAATTTACCGTCCAGTTACTGGAGACAATCAAACTGAGATTCTTTGGGATACCTGGGGCGTACCGCATATTTACGGCAATAATACCGAGAATCTATTCCAGGCATTTGGCTGGGCGCAAGCGGCGAGTCATGGCAATCTTATTCTAAGGTTATATGGACAGGCACGGGGTAAGGCAGCCGAGTATTGGGGTCAAGACTATTTGGACTCGGATAAGTATGTCCGCACTATGGGTATTCCCGCCAGGGCGCAGGAATGGTACGAGGCGCAAGATCTGACGATGCGGCGTTATCTGGATAGCTTTGCGGCGGGGATTAATCGGTATGCCTCCGAACATGATGACCAAATTGACGATAAGGTCAAGGTGGTTTTGCCCGTGGATGGGGTGGATGTATTGGCACATGTGCAACGGGTGACTCATTTTAACTTTGTGGTGAATCCCCAGCGCTTGGAATCGTTGAAATCGGGGGATTCCAAAGCGGGTTCTAATGGATGGGCGATCGCACCGTCTCATTCGGCGAGTGGGAATGCGATGCTACTGGCGAATCCCCACTTACCCTGGTCAGATTTTTACCTGTGGTATGAAGCCCAGTTAACCGCCCCAGGGATTGATGCGTATGGGGCGGCGTTGGTGGGAATGCCGATGTTATCCATTGGGTTTAATGATCAGTTGGGTTGGACAGCCACAGTCAATACCCATCGGGGTTGGACAGCTTATGAACTTACTTTGGCGGATGGGGGGTATGAGTTTGATGGGCAAGTTCGCCCCTTTGAAACCGAAACCCAAACCTTAAAGGTAAAGCAGGACAATGGGACATTAGCGGAACAGGAATTGGTGATTCGGCAGTCGATTCATGGTTCTGTGGTTACGCAACCAGAAGGGAATGCGATCGCGTTGCGGGTGGTGGGGTTAGATCAACCTCAACTAATGGCACAGTTGTGGGATATGATGCGATCGCGTAATCGCCAAGAGTTTGAGACAGCCGTCGCCCGTTTACAACTGCCCATGTTTACCATCCTCTATGCCGACCAAGACGGGCATATTTTACATATCTTTAATGGTCAAGTGCCAGTACGTTCTCAGGGAGATTGGCAGTATTGGCAAGGTGTGGTTCCCGGCAATACCTCTGAAACCTTATGGACAAGGTATCATCCCTATTCAGAGTTACCTCGCATCCTTGATCCAGAAACGGGTTGGTTACAAAATGCCAACGATCCACCTTGGACGACTACATTCCCCCAAGCCATTAATCCTGATGATTATCCGCCCTACATGGCACCCCAATCGATGAACTTCCGCGCCCAGCGATCGGCAAAAATGTTGATGGGGGAGAATTCAATTAGTTTTGAGGAGATGATTGCCCGAAAATTCTCTTCGCGTCTAGAATTGGCAGATCGGATACTCGATGACTTAATTGCTGCAACGCGACAGTCAGGGGATGAGTTAGCCAATGAAGCCGCGAATGTGTTAGCCAACTGGGATCGACAGGCAAATGCAGACAGTCGAGGAACGGTTCTATTTGCCACTTGGGTACAATTAATGCCGAATACGAATCAGTTTGCTACAGGTTGGAATCCCCAATCGCCCCTAACTACCCCTGATAGTTTGGCAGATCCAGTGGCGGCGGTGGAGGTTTTAGCAGAAGCTGCCGCTAGGGTTAAAGCAGGGTATGGGAGGTTAGATGTCCCTTGGGGTGAGAGGGCGCGATTAAAGTATGGGGATGTGGATTTACCAGGAAGTGGCGCGTCTGGGCAGTTGGGCAGTTTCCAGGTGATTGATTTCGCCCCGATGAATGAGACAGGGTTGCAATCAGTAGCTGGGGATAGTTATATTGCCGCGATCGAGTTTTCTGATCCGATTAAGGCAAGGGTACTCACAGTTTATGGCAATGCCACACAACCAGGTTCTAGGCATATTGGGGATCAGTTACCCTTGTATGCCCGGAAGGAATTGCGATCGGTTTGGCGGACTCGTCAGGATATCGAGGCAAATTTGGAATCGCGGACGGTGTTTTGAAAGAAAAAACTTCGATCATTTAGGGGTAATAGCTGGAATCGACTATTAAAGGTTTATAAAGTCCTAGAAATAAGCCTTGATACGATAAAAACAAATGCACTTATTGAACTGATACAGTAGAGGTTAGGGGGTGAAGTTATATAAACACCCCTCAAACCCTTACATAAGACAAATGACGAATGACAATCTCCACCGTTAACTTGAATTGTCCCCACCTATTTAACTATTCAACCGGACATAAGGAGAAACCGAAAAATGGATCAAATTTTGCCGAAACTGCTGTGGATGAGTACAGCGATCGCGTTTTGGATCGTGTGGGCTGGAACTGTTACGGCACAAGAGGTTGAGGTGCAAGGGTGTGGGGGTGCGGGGGAGTTTTGTGGTTTAGGGGAAACCTTAGATAGTTCAGAAACAGTAGGGAATGAGTCGAGTGATCCGACTGAGAACCGTTTAGACCCAATTAATCAGTACGGAGATAATAATAGCTTAGGTCAAGTGACAAATGTTTCCCAGTTGCGGGATGTACAGCCCAGTGATTGGGCATATACCGCCTTGCGATCGCTCATTGAACGATATGGCATACTCACAGGGTATCCTGATCGTACATTCCGGGGCAATCGGTCAATGACTCGCTACGAATTTGCCGCCGGATTACGTCAGGCTTTAGATCAAATCCAATCCTTAATTGCCAGGGGAGGCAATGTTCCTTCCACAGACTTAGCCACACTAGAACAGTTAACCAATGAATTTGTTTTAGAACTCTCCCTGCTACGGGGTGATGTAGACGCCTTAACCGCCCGAACTCGAGAACTGGAACTGACCCAATTTTCGACAACAACTCAACTGGATGGAGAAGTGATTATTGGCGCGGCGGGGATTGTTTCTGAGGATGATACTGTTACTACATTGGGACATCGTACCCGCTTAAATTTAGACACGAGTTTCACGGGTGAAGATTTACTGCGAACTCGACTACAAGCGGAAGGATTAGGGCGTCTGGAACGTCGCACAGGTACACCGGAAGGGGAACTATCTTTTACTGGGGCTAGGGATAGTGACTTAGAGATTGATGCTTTATTGTACCGTTTCCCGATCGGGAATCAGACGCAAGTGGTTATCGCGGCGAATGCTGGGGCGGCGGATGACTTTACGGATACGATTAACCCTTACCTGGATGGGGATGGCGCAAGTGGGGCGGTATCTCGCTTTGCTACTCGTGCGCCGATTTATTATTTAGTTAGTGGGGCGGGTGTCGGGGTAAGACACGCAGTAAATGACAAGTTAGAAGTCAGCTTAGGCTATTTAGCTGGGAATGGCGGAAATCCAGAACCCGGTAACGGCTTATTTGATGGGGCTTATGGCGCATTAGCCCAAGTCAAATTTGAGCCAAGCGATCGCGCCACGATTGGCTTGACCTATGTTAATGCGTATAACCAAGACTGGCAAGTTGGGAGTCAGGATACTAATTTAGTCAATCAATTAGATTTGCCCGTCGTTACAAATTCCGTTAACCTCGCCGCTTCTGTACAACTTAATCCCCGATTTGTGGTTGGAGGATGGGCGGGTTATACCAAAGCCAATGTTATCGACGAAGGGGATGCTAATTTGTGGTATTGGGCGCTAACATTAGCCTTACCCGATTTCGGCAAAACTGGCAATCTCGGCGGATTTATTATCGGGATGGAACCCAAAGTTACCGGGAGCGATGGTTTGAAGAATTTAGGCATTGATGATCCGAGTACCTCCCTACATCTAGAAGCATTCTACCAGTATAAGTTAACCGATAATATTACAATTACACCAGGAATAATTTGGCTAACTGCACCGGATCATAATAGCGATAACGATGATATATTTATTGGCACAATACGAACCACATTGCGATTTTAAAGTGGCGGGGTTGTAGGGGCGTGGCACACCTTATTTGATGAATTAGAATTACGCCCGGAAACTGTAGGGGCGCAAAGACTTGCGCCCGATTCAATGGTCAAATCTAATCCACCATTTTAGCTGTGTCAGTCCAGTAGGGTGGGTTAGGCGGAATTAAATTCAGGCGATAATTATTTAATCAACTATCCGCCGTAACCCACCGATATTCAGGTAGGGAATGGCAAGCTACGTTTATGTAAGGGGTTGAGGGATATTTGCAGAGCTTAATATAGCGCCATTGAATAAAGGGCGGGTTTTGTTGTTCAGTTATCGGTAACCAGCCCAATTGAGTCCCTAAACCCGCCCCTACAATGGATTAATAAATTCTGATGATTAAAGGCGCGATCGCACTAACCCGTATAACTCGTAGCCCCTGATCAGGTGGAAGGATTTGTACAATACAATTTAAGATTGCTATAGTAAATACTTATCTATACTAACTATTCTATGCGTTTATCCACGATTAAAACCCTCCCGTTAGCCACCCGCTTTACAACTATCGCTCTAGTTATCCTGCTATGTCTCAGCAATTCCGTGCAAGCCGCCAAGGATCAAGATGTGGAAAAGCTCTTAGAGGAAGGAGAATGTCCGACTTGTAATCTGCGGGGAGTGCGTTTGAGGAAGCAGAATCTCCGGGGGTTCAATATTGAAGGCGCTAACTTAGTTGAAGCCGATTTAAGAGAAGCTGACTTACGGGAAGCCCGACTTTCTGGGGCAAATTTAGAGGATGCAGATCTCCGGAATGCTAGACTCGCTAACGCTAATTTATTTCGGTCTAAACTTCTTAAAGTTAATCTACAAGAGGCGGATTTAGAAGACGCTAATCTCCAGAATGCTAATCTACAATTTGCAGATTTGCGGAAAGCGAACCTGATGAACGCTTCATTACAGAATGCTAATCTAACTCGTAGTAATTTACAGGAAACCGATTTAAGACAGGCTAAATTAGCTAATGCATCTCTAGAAGGCGCCAATCTCGGTGACGCTAATTTAGAAGGAACCTCATTAAGAGGGGTAAACCTCAAAGGCGCTAACTTAGAAAATGCCAAGTTATTTCGCACCGATTTAAGGGGAACCCAATTTAATAGTCAAACGGTTCTGAATGACAAATGGTTATTCGTTTGGGAGTTGGTTAATCAAGGAATTGCCGGACAAGCGTTAGCGGGGGCGGATTTGTCAGGTGCGAATTTAGAAGGGTTGAATTTGGAAAACGCCAACTTAGAAAATGCCAATTTAGCAGAAGCATATTTATTTATTGTCAACTTACGAGGCGCTAATCTGCAAGGTAGTCAGTTGACTAATACGGAATTGCGCTATGCTGACCTGAGTAATGCCGATTTAACCAATACCAACTTAAGAAATGCCGAACTCGGAAATGTTAATTTAGCTGGAGCTAATCTCGAAAATGCTAACCTGAGAACTGCCAAAATTAATGAAGAGACTACCCTTGACCCCAAATGGCGTTTGGTTTGGGAAATTGTGAATCAAGGGGCTGAGGAACGTGAACTACGGGGTGCTAATTTATTTAATGCTAATTTAAACGGAGCCAATTTCCGCAATGTGAATCTGAGTGGTGCGAGTCTGTACAATTCTGACCTTCAAAACACAAACTTTGAAGAAGCAACCTTATTTCAAGCCGATTTGAGTAATGCTAATTTAACGGGGGCGAATTTGCAGAAGGCAAATCTACAAGAGGCGAATCTCAGGGGGGCTAATCTAGAGGGGGCTAATCTTAACCAAGCGAACCTCTGTAACGCCATTCTGCCCGATGGGACACAACAATCTTGTGAATAAAACCGCGATAATCTCTATGATGAATAATTGGCATGAAAACGGAAAATCGGTAAGTCCCTTATGACTTTATTTGGTATCGAAAATTTACACATCGCTTATCCGAGTAATCCTGATTATTGGGCAGTGGATGATGTCTCATTTACCCTGAATCCCGGAGAACGATTGGGATTGGTGGGAGAGTCGGGGTGTGGCAAATCTACTCTGGGACGCGCCGCGATGCGGTTATTACCAACAGCAACAAAAATTGAAGGACAAATTAAGTTTAAAGGGCAGTCTGTTTTTGAGTTAAACCCTACTCAACTGCGCCAGTTTCGCGGGGAAGTGGTGGCGCTGGTATTTCAAGATCCAATGACACGGCTTGATCCGTTGATGACGATTGGGGATCATTGTCTGGAAACCCTACAAGCGCATCAACCTCAGTTATCGCGTTCTGAGTGTAAGCAAAAGGCAATTGAAACCCTAGAAGCGGTGAAGATTCCGGCTAACCGTTGGTCTCAGTATCCCCATGAATTTAGTGGCGGAATGCGGCAACGAGTCGCGATCGCACTCGCCCTCTTACTCAATCCTAAGATGATTGTCGCGGATGAGCCAACCACGAGTCTAGATGTCACCGTCTCCGCCCAGATATTACAGGAATTGACGCGACTTTGCCAAGAACGGGAGATGGCGCTGTTGTTAATTTCCCACGACTTAGCCATGGTAGGGGAATACTGCGATCGCGTGGCGGTGATGTATGGGGGCAAACTGGTAGAAATGGGGGCAGTTGGGGACATTCTGCACCACCCTGAACATGAATATACGCGATCGCTCCTGCAAGCGGCGCTGCTTATGCAAACGGTGAATGATGGGGAACAGGGAACGCACAGAGACGGGGTTGTAGGGGCGGGTTTTACCGATAACGATAGCCAAAAAACCGATAACCTAACTAAACCCGCCCTGATGGAGAAACAGGGGGAGAACAATCAACAGACACCCATTCTCCGAGTGCAACAGTTAAAGCAGTATTTCACCTTAGAACAAAATTTTATTGCCCAATTCTTGTCCCGCGAACCTCAACTGATCAAAGCCGTGGATGAGGTTAGCTTTGATCTGTATCCGGGTCAAGTTTTGGGATTGGTGGGAGAATCAGGATGTGGAAAAAGTACACTATCCCGCACCATTTTGCAACTGATTTCACCGACCTCTGGGATTGTCGAATTTCAAGGTATTAATTTAACCCAACTGAACCGGAAATCCTTACGGGATATGCGGCGACATATTCAAATGATTTTTCAAGATCCGTTGGCTTGTTTGAATCCCTTAATGACAGTGGGTGATAGTATTGCTGATCCTCTATTTATCCACCACCTAGCGACAGCAACAGAAGCCAAACATCAGGTGATGGAAATGCTGGAACGGGTGGGATTAACACCTCCAGACGACTACTACCACCGCTATCCCAGAGACTTATCTGGAGGACAGCAGCAACGAGTCGCGATCGCGCGGGCGTTGATTACTCGTCCCCGTTTGATTATCTGTGATGAACCCGTGAGTATGTTGGATGCGAGTGTGCAGACGCAGGTACTGGAATTAATGCGATCGCTAAAACAGGAGTTTGAGTTAACCTATTTGTTTATTACCCATGATCTCTGGGTAGCCCGGTTTTTCTGTGACGCGATCGCGGTGATGAATCGGGGTCAGATTGTGGAAATGGCTGAAACGGAAACGTTGTTTACGAATCCCCAACATCCTTATACCCAAACCCTATTACAAGCCGCGCCGTTACTGGCAAAACAGTAACATTGAGTAAGGTTAACCCAGAGGAAGAGAAAATGGACAAAGACGCTAAGCCGTTAGAAGACTACAACTTCTTTGACCCTCAGGTCATCGAATGTCCCTATTCATTCTACAAATTGGCGCGGCAGCAAGCACCCGTGATGGAACTGCCAGCACCAATCGCCGGCGCCAAACTTTTTCTAGTCACTCGCTACGACTTGGTAATGCAAATCCTACAAAATGTAGAGGTGTTCTCCAGTAATTTTTCGGCTCTACAGGGAGGAAAAGCCCAACAGGATGCGCAACTTCAGGAGATCTACGCCCAAGGCTGGCCCCAAGTGAACACCTTGCTCACGGCTGATCCACCGGAACATGAGCGGTTTCGGGCGCTAGTGAACAAGGCGTTTACGGCTTCCCGTGTCAACAAGATACAGGATTATATCGAACAGGTTGTCGATGAATTGATTGATCAGTTTATCGATCAGGGTGAATGTGAATTCATCAGTTCCTTTGCTTCTCCCTTACCGATAAAAGTAATTGCCACTCAGTTAGGCGTACCTCAAGCGGATCTGCCCAAGTTCAAAAAATGGTCGGATGCATTCATTATCCGCATGAGTCAGATGAGTTCCAAAGAGCAGGAAATAGAATGCGCCAAGGACATTGTCGCATTTCAGCATTATTTTTATGATCGGATTGAGGAACGCCGTAAACAGCCGCAGGATGATATTATCAGCGATCTGGTTCAAGCCAAGGTAGCCGGAGAGCGATCGCTGGATATGGCTGAGTTGCTCAACATCATCCAACAGTTGCTCGTGGCGGGGAATGAAACCATTACCAATGCCTTGGCAGGTGGTATGCTTTTACTCATCCAGAACCCTGAGCAGATGCAGGCGGTGCAAGCAGAACCTTCCCAGGTGGATAACCTGGTTGAGGAAATCCTACGGATGGAAAGTCCCACAGCCGGAATGTGGCGAGTTGTGCAGCAGGATACTGAACTCGAGGGAGCCTTCCTACCTGCAGGTTCCTTCGTCATGGTGCGCTTCGACTCAGCCAACCGTGATCCCGTGAAATTTCCCGATGGCGAGAGTTTCAGCATAAGCCGTCAAAATGCCAGCAGTCATTTATCATTTGGTCATGGCATTCATTTTTGTCTGGGTGCGATGCTGGCTCGTAAGGAAATGCAAATTGCCTATAAGCGGTTATTGCGGCGGCTGAAGCATATCCGTTTAGCTCCTCTTAAAAATGATCTCAAGCACCAGCCAAACATACTTTTACGAGGACTCAAGCACCTTTACATTCAGTTCAATGGGGACTCAAAGTGACAGAAGAGTCACGGCGATACTACCGCTAAAACAAATATCAACATCTGTACCCGGGGCGCGATCGCGTTTGGCATATTCTCCTTTATAGTAATAATGGTCTCCCTCTACCACATAGTTAACGGGTAAGGGCTGAATACTCGGTTTACAGAAGACGATATCGGGTTCTGGAGAACCGGGTTCTAGGTGTGGTAAATTGACATTCCAAAACATACCGGGAGGAGTGGGACGTTGAAATAACTCCCCTAACACCCTGGTTGTCCAACGACTAGCCACTTGCCAATCAATCACCAAAGGGCGTTTAATCCAGTGGGAAATCGCAATCCCTGGAATTCCCAGAATTGCCGCTTCCCGCACCGCCGCTACTGTCCCGGAAATATGGATATCAACCCCTAGATTACCGCCTGCATTAATCCCAGAGAGTACCCATTGCGGGTTTTGCACCAGTTGATTCAGGGCGAGACGGGTACAATCGGCGGGTGTACCTGCGACTGCGTAGGCAAATTCTGAGCGCTGTTGAACATGGATGGGTTGATGCGTGGTAACTTGATGACTACAACCGGATAAATGGGTTTGAGGCGCAACGATAACGCTCTTACCCTTAACCGCTTGCTGGAGTGCTTGAATTCCTGGAGCATCTATTCCATCATCATTGGTGAGAATTAAAGTCATCTTATGGGTGCAACTGATAACACCAATGTTCTAGCATAGCGGTAAATTGTTAATTGTTGATTGTTGATTGCTGACAAAACTGTGGCGGGTATATCCCTATCGTTGAGAAAAAATAAATTAATAATCTGTAGGGTGGGTTAGGCGGGTATTTCCTTAAGCCAATAACCTTTTAATCCCGTATCCGCCGTAACCTACCAATAAATATATTGAGAGTCATTTTATATTTTTGCTATGTTAAAATTCCATGAGTTAATTATTTAATTATAGATTAAAGTTTGCCAAAAATGATACCATCATCAAAGTCGCTAAATTTCGATGTAGACCCTAAATTAGACTTTATTGTGCCAGATATACCTGGACTAAACTTAATCCCCGATTATATCAATACTCAGGAGCAAAATCAATTACTGGAGATTATCGACCAACAGGAATGGTCAACCCAATTAAAACGCCGAGTGCAACATTATGGGTATCGCTATGAGTATAAAAAACGGACATTAGCCTCCGCCAGCTACTTAGGAGAATTGCCAAATTGGGCAAACCAACTGGGACAACGACTGGTTCGCGATCGCGTCACCCCAATTTCCCCCGATCAACTGATTGTTAATGAATACTTACCCGGTCAAGGCATTACCAATCATGTTGACTGTGTTCCCTGTTTTGGCAATACAATTATCTCCCTAAGTTTAGGGGGTCGTTGTGTGATGAACTTGACCCACGCACCAACGAAAACCCAGATTCCTGTTCTGCTATTACCGGGGAGTTTACTTATTTTGCAAGGGGTTGCTCGCTATCAGTGGCAACATAGCATTCCTGCTCGCAAAACGGATCAGTATCAGGGAAAAAAGTTAGTTAGAAGTCGGAGAGTTTCGC
This sequence comes from Coleofasciculus sp. E2-BRE-01, assembly GCF_040221695.1. Lineage (NCBI taxonomy): Bacteria > Bacillati > Cyanobacteriota > Cyanophyceae > Coleofasciculales > Coleofasciculaceae > Coleofasciculus > Coleofasciculus sp. E2-BRE-01. The sequence continues at coordinate 45,018 of NZ_JAVKEA010000157.1, forward strand.
TCACATTTCGAGAGGTTTTATTTCCCTATAAGTGATTGTGACAATGCACCCATTTAAAAGTTTTACCAAGCTTGAGTTGAGCGCGATCGCCGAACGTTTTTAGCGCTTGTAGTTTTCAGTTCGAGTTGGATAGTTGCCGTTTGTAATAATCCCAACTCCTCAGCAAGACGTTCTAATAACTCCCGCCAACGTTTTGAGACAGCACTTTGACTTTTTAAGCCCAAATCAGCAATTAGTTCTACTTGAGTTTTACCTTGTACTTTACCCTGCCATAGTTTCTGATACCCTCGATTAGGATAACGTTGATCGAGTGCTGAAATAGCGGCGATGGCTCGGTTGATTAAATCAGTACGCTCCACAGCATCTAACACGTCAAATTCATCCTGGATGGTTTCCAATAACGATAAATTTGTGCCGGGAATCCTTTGGTCTAAACTTGTACAGTGTCTTTGTTTGTCTTGACGCATCAGATCAATAATTGCCAAGCGAGCTACTTTTCTTGACCAGCGGTAAAATTGATTGATTTCTCCGGTACGGAACTTGCCAGCCATTACAGCTTGAAATAATTTAATATGGGCAGTTTGGGCGGCATCTTCCCAGTCAATCGCCGTTCCTCTGGTATTTTTTCGGGCAATTTTCTCGATCATCTGGCGATAGTCTGGATGATTTAAAAGTTGGGCAAAAAACTGAGCTGTTTGGTAAGATGCGTAATTGTTGGGCTTAGGTTGAGTAACCCTAACTGAAAAAACATAGGTCATATAAAACTAGGTTGAAGTAGAATCCTGTTAGGTTGTGATAGTTTTAGTTTAATCAGCAAAACCACAAGTTAATTTATAATAATTGAGGATTAAGATGAAATCGATCCCATTAAAAGTTGGGTAAAATTCAGAAAAATTCAGTTAGGTATAGCAAAGGACTCCAAGGTTTAAGGTAAGTAGTCGGACAAAAGAAAACGGTACGATCCGACAAGTTTTGTAAATCGTCCTAAAACCCTTACTGTTCCCTGTTCCCTAATCTCAACCGTTAACTTTAATTGTGTCACTTACACGAAACCGATGTGAGGATTCTGGAGAAACTGTAACAAAAGCTACCAAACTATCTTTTTGAGGACGACTTTTAACTTCTAAGGTAGCGGTACCAGGGACTCTATCCCGATAGCGCTGATGAAAGCTGTATCACTATATAAGACTGAAACATAATCGAACCGGGTTCTCTATCCATAATCTCAGCCCTGACTATCATGTACAGCTATTAGTCATGGGTCGTTGACACAAGGGGTTTTACAGGAAAGAGTGTTATGAATTATCAAGACAAGTTGAGTCCGTGGAAAATTGTCCGCTTGCAGTCGAATTTGCAAAATGTCATTGTGGGTCGCTTCCGTCGTCGTGGCGATGCTGAAGGTCATTTGCATATTCTGAAGCGAATGATGCCTGACTTACAATTCATGATTATGTTTGATGTGGGTCACGCAGAGGAGTCTATTCCTTCCGTTTCTACGACTGAAGCAGAAAATTAATCGTGTAGAGACGTTGCATGCAACGTCTCTACGTTAACGTTATCGGTAAAACCCGCCCCTACAATTGATTAGGCGTTCCGCCGGAACGTCTCTACTGCTATGACTAGACCGACGCCTTACGACAAGCGGCTAGGTTCAGGTTGAGCCGAATTTAAGCGCAAACGTTTTACCGCTTGCTGAACAAATCCCTGTAAAAATGCCGTTCGTTGATTTTGTTGGAAAACCGTTTGCAATTTCTCTTTCAAGCGATCAAGATTTAAGGGTTGATCGGTTGCTGTAGGTTCGCTAATCTCCTGGTCTTGGAAATATTCGATTAAACTCAACCCCGCTAATCGAGTAAGATAAGCCGCACTAACGCCTTGAACCGCACCGCCAGCGATATAGGTAAACGCATTGCTTTTGAGAATACCGCCAATGGTTTGGGTGCAGAGTTCAACCAGACCGAGTTTAACCATTAAGCTACCCAAGGTTTTGGCAGCAGATTGGGCTTGGGATAGGGAAAATTTTTGTTGATAAATTCCGGCTAATTCAATCACTAATTGGCTACTAATTGCAGCCGTGGCGAGTAAATCTAAAGCGGGAACCGGATTCGCAAACGCGGTGGCGGCGGTAATCCATTGATACTGTTCAATCAGGGGTAAAGCGCGATCGCGTCTGGCTTGATTTAAGGCGGTTTTGGCTTCAGCTTTGAGGCTAATCGCGGATCGGAGAGTGGTTCCCCAGATTAACTGTTGGGCGTCTTCAGTTAAGATGGGCTGCAATCGTTGCGTCAAAGCAGTGACATCAGGTGTTTGCGCCTCTAACCATTCTTTGACTGATCCATCCGACTGATGCTGGCGCACTTTTACAGGAGTGGGGGAAGCCGCGATCGCAATGATATCTTCTGGGGGGAAAAGTTGGGCGAGTCGGTGTCGCAGTTGTTGCAACACTAGCACTCGTTCTGGGGGTAAATACTGGTCTTGTTTATTAAAGATAAGCAGAAGTCGCTGATTCAGGGTTTTCAGATGCTGCAAAAGCTGAAACTCGGAATCGGTTAAATCACTGGTAATCACGAACAGGATTAAATCCGAGTTCGGGATCATCTCCTGAGTGCGATCGCCTGGGAATAAGGCGGTAGTTTCGTTTACGCTAACCGTGGGGAATTGTTCGGATAACCCGTTCGAGTTTAAGACGTGTACTAAACAGGATTTTCCGACGCCTTTACCGCCAGTGACAAGCAGTTGCAATTCTTGTCGATCCAATTGGCTGGTTAATTGGTTAACCTGCTGTCGTAATGATGTGCTACTGTCAGGATTCTCAACCTCTATTTCTAGGCGGGAGATAGCGACTTCAGCTTGAGCGATCGCCTCCTCTACCGTAGCTCGATCTAGAGGCGAGGATATCACAGATAACTCCGCCGAACTTGACCCTCGCTTCTGAAACAACCATACCCCACTACCGAGTGCGATCGCGCCCAGGAGTCCAACCTCTCCCCACTCCGCCACTGACTGATGCACAGTCTCTAGCAGCCATAATCCAAAGGATAAAGCAATACCGCCCACTAAAATAGGTCGCCGTAACTGAACCGCCATATCTTTTTTCTAACCTTACTTTCACTACGATAACGTTTTCGGGGGATTTACAGAATCCCTACAGGCGTATTTTAGAGTTGAGATTGAGCAAGATGTATTGGTGTCGGAGAGACATTGCAGGCAAAGCCTCTATCGTTCCTGAGCTTTAATTTCTCTGAACAAAGAAAAATATTAACTCCAAGAATCCCCATTCCTCTCCATCAACGGCGGACTCTAAATCCAAATATTCCGCCCAAAATTTATCTATTTAGGAAGAGTACAGTCTAAGCGCTTGATAGCTAAAATAAAAAGTAGAATTCTTGTCGTGCTTTATCCGTCTGCCTATGTTGATCAATGAACGAAATTACGAGTGGGATTCCCTCCCTCACTCTCAAGAATATTCTAGCCCAACTTTAACGATTCAAAGTCCCTTACCATCCAATCATAAAACTCTTAAAGACAAAGCTAATTCAAAAGTTGAAAAAGCAGATAGTCTAGCCGAAGAAGGAGACTATGAAAGTGCAATCAATTATTATGATGAAGCGATAACCATTAAAACCGATTGCACCTCTGCTTGGTATCATCAGGGGGTGGCGTTGCAGCATTTAGACCGTGATGAAGAAGCATTAGCCAGTTTTGATAAAGCGTTAAAATTTAATTCAGATAATCCCAAAATCTGGAACTACCGGGGAATTACGCTCAAGAATTTAAACCGTTATGACCAAGCGATCGCCTCCTACGATAAAGCGTTAAAATTTAATTCAGATGATGTCAAAGTATGGTACAACCGGGGCGTAGCGCTGCGGAAGTTAAAGCAGTACGAGGAAGCGATTGACTCATTCAATCACGCCTTAGCGCTTAATCCTAACTATGCGAAAGCCTGGATTGATCGGGGGAACACATTACGGAAATTAAATCGCCTACAGGAGGCGATCGCATCTTATGATCACGCCTTGGCAATTCAACCGGATGATGATAGAACCTGCTGTAATCGCGGTTTTCTGTTGTATCAGTTACATCGTTATCAAGAAGCGCTGGCATCCTTCGATCAAGCGATCAAGGTGAATCCCAACTCTGATAAAGCTTGGCATAATCGGGCGATGGTTTTAAATCACCTCGAACGTTATGAAGAGGCGCTTGAGAGTTGCGATCGCGCTTTGGAGATTAATCCCGATTATGAATTAGCTTGGAACACTAAAGCTGTTGTACTTTTAAATTTAAACCGCTACGAATCGATGATTGAGTGTTATGACCACTCATTACAGATTCACCCCCAAAATTATTATACTTGGTATTTGCGCGGCAAAACCTTATTTAGGTTAGGGCGCTATGAAGACGCGATTGACAGTTATGATCAAGCCTTAGAACGTAAACAAGATTATCACTACTGGACAGAACGGGGAAATGCGCTTCAGGAATTATACCGATATCAGGAAGCTATTACCGCTTACAATCAGGCGTTAAACTTGAACCCCAATGATGATGAACTGTGGATGCTACAAAACCTGGCGACTAATCGTAGGCGTTGGCAAAAATGGCATCAAAAGCTGGTACAATTGTGGCAGAGAATTAAAGCCTTGTTTTAGCAGGGTAAAAGGAATAATGCCTGTTTAAGCTGACCTGATATGACAAATGACAAATGACAAATGACAAATGACAAATGACAAATGACAAATGACAAATGACAAATGACAAATGACAAATGACAAATGACAAATGACAAATGACAAATGACAAATGACAAATGACAAATGACAAATG
>NZ_JAVKEA010000158.1:0-50995 GCF_040221695.1 Coleofasciculus sp. E2-BRE-01
GTTGAGAAAAATGATTATTCAGAGGCTTGAAGGCGCAACACACTGTTCTGTGCAACTAGGGGTGAATAAATGGGCTTAAATCCTTGTCTGGTAAGGTTTCTGCTATTCGCAATCGCGCCTTTCGTGAGAAATGCGGGATTACTACCTGACCAATGTGCAAGACCCCCAATTGCTTTCCCCTCAACAGGTTTGTGAGCTTTACCGCCGTCGTTGGCGAGTGGAGGAGGCTTTTTTATTAACTAAGCGTTTGCTGGGATTAGCTTACTTGTGGGTAGGTGGCTCTAATGGAGTCCAGATTCAAATTTTTGCCACCTGGATATTTTATGCCGTTCTTAATGAATTGTGTTCTCAAGTCGCGGTAGCTCTCAATCAACCCAAAGAGCGTATCTCAGTCGAGATGGTGTTTCGAGGCTTATATCATTTTTCTCGCGCTGTGCTCTGCGGAGCGAGTACCGATGTCGTGAGTTATTTGGTTGATCATTACAAGCTCTTAGGTTTAGTCAAAACTGAGCGCAAGCGGCATCGAGACAATGCCGCTCGCTCAAAAGAAATCTGGGCTTCTTCTGGTTAAGTTGACACCAATGACCGACGTGCGCCCTATCACCAACGTGCGCTTACCCGTTTGTATCATCAGGGATTTTGTTGGGTTTCCTTGCGTTTTCCCAAACTAATATCGCATTAATGTTAAGGTCAGGGCGGGTTTTGTTGAAACGTTATCAGTAATCCAAAAATTAAGCGTCTAAACCCGCCCCTACATCGGATAAAATCGGATAAAACATCGCACAAAAACAGAGAATCAATCGAATTACCAATCCACTCATAATCTTCCCATTATTGCCCAATCCGTTAAATCACTCTGCGCCCCTCTGCGCCAACCTCTGCGTCCTCTGCGTTAAAAAAACATAACACCCCAACACCTCAAAATCATCTACAATCAGACTAAGCATCAGGACGGATTGACCTTCAACAACCCTAATCTAGCTATCGCTTGAGATTAGGGATTGCCAGAGACAGGACTGGCAACGCAAGCGTTGAATAGACCGCGCTCGCCGTTAACTGATACGCACTTCCGAATACTTCCCCAGTTCGGATCAACTGCAAGCCTACTTGTTTAGGCGCTTTAAGAGAGGACATTTTGTTAACGGTGGTCGAGGGGACGTACAACTTACACGAGAGGCTTATATCCATGATTCGTGTACCAGTTTTATCGCCAGACGGTAAACCATTAATGCCAGCTAAAGCTAGCCGCGTTCGGCGGTGGCTAAAAGCTGGTAAAGCTAAAGTCACCCATAACGACTTAGGCATCTTTCAAGTCCAGTTAGTTAACCCGCCATCGGGGGAGGAAACCCAAGATATTGTGGCTGGAATTGATCCGGGAAAGCTATTCACGGGGATTGCGATTCAATCAGCCAAAGCTACTCTGTTTTTAGCCCACCTAAATTTGCCCTTTAAAAACGTGACCAAGCGGATGACCCAACGGGTAATGATGCGGCGCGGGAGACGAGGGCGACGGATTAACCGTAAGGTTTCCTTTGATCAACGCAATCACCGCCAGCACCGATTCGATAACCGCAAAGGTCATAAGATACCCCCCAGCATCCGGGCTAATAAACAGTTGGCGTTGAGGGTAGTACAAGAGTTATCAAAGGTCTACCCATTCACAGATGTGGTGGTTGAGACGATTAAAGCCAAAGGCGACAAAGGGTTTAGCCCCGCTATGGTTGGTCAATACTGGCAGATTGAGCAGTTAGAAGCTAACGGCTATACCGTCCACACGCAGGAGGGATGGCACACATCCAACCTGAGACAGTACCTCGGTTTACCTAAATCCAAGAATAAGGCTGAGTCCTCACCCGCCGCCCATGCCGTTGATGGTATCTGCACAGCCGCGTCTCAGTTTATGCGGTATCGCCAGATCCAGGGCATAAGTGGCACCTTCTTAGGGTCTATCGAAGTTACACCGTGCCAGTTTGCGGTGATTAGTCGCCCTCCAGTGTGTCGCCGCCAACTACACCTAATGATTCCCGGCAAGGGAGGGAAGCGGCGCAGTTACGGTGGCACAGTTACCCGCCACGGGTTCAGGAAGGGCGATTATGTCAAAGCGGTTAAAGCAGATATCACTTACTACGGTTACGTTTCCGGTGACACCAAAACCCAAGTTTCGGTTAGTGACGCTAATTGGAAACGGATAGGAAGGTTCACCACCTCCAAAGTTCAATTGTTGCAGCGAAATACCGGATTGGTGTCAACAGTTGGATTGTCAAACCTTACTACATCGAGTAGCGTGGTTTGACCTCTATCCCCCTCCGGGTTGCTTACGCGCTACGCGCACGCTTTTCGATCGCTGAACCCGGAGTCCCACGAGGTAAAGCGATGGCAATCGACATTCCCCCCATAAACAATCTAAATCAACCTGACCAGGAAACCTTAGACGATTTAGCCACCACCCTAGAATTATCCGACGGGACAACCATTGTCTTTGCCATCGCCCCCGAAAGCGCACCCAATCATCCCGTCGTCGAACAATTAAAATCCGTCCTCAACCCCGATGAATTTCAGGTTGAGAACTTCTTTTATAGTCAAGAGTCTCTGATTGCGTTTCTCTATGCTTTAGACAAGAGAATCCCCGTTAACCCAGACGCAAAAAACGAATCCAAACGTCCAGTCATCATGGCGTTTGGGATTGAACAATTACCTCGCCCCCGGATACTGAAGGAACTGAAACGATTGAATCTGGGGCGAGAGGCGCTGTTTTCACGGGAGATTGTCCTAATATTTTGGCTGAATAAGCGGGATTTTATCGAGACGTTTCGCAGTTATGCGCCGGATTTTTGGGATTGGCGGGAAAAGGTGGTGAAATTTACAACTCGTCCGCCGTTGAATTCCCTACTTTATCCCTATTTAGAAAATTTAATTGCCGAGAATTCCTATCTGAAAATGAGTGGCGTGATGCAAGTACAGCGCCAGGTTGATATTTTTTTAGACCAAGTTTATGTGTCCCTGCGGGCAGAACGTCAGCAGCAGGTGACAGAAATGAAGGGGGGGAGTAAGTTAAGTTTTGAAACACAGAAGTACGCCGAGATTGGCGCAGAGAGTCGCAAGGGGATGGAGTTTGCGCCGTCGGAAATGACGACAAAGACGGTGACACATAAGGTGGATTTGGCGGAGGCGGTGGGGAGGTGTCACTATGGTGTGATTTTAGGTGATCCGGGGGCGGGAAAAACCACGCTTTTGCGATATCTGGCGCTGCATTTTGCCATGGCGCAACGGGATGGGAAGGAGAGGGTTTTGGTGGAAAATGTAGAGACGTACCATGGTACGTCTGGGAATGCAGGAAATCAGGAAGAATTGTCCCAATCTTCAGTCATCAATCCTGAATCATTGGGGAATACTCGTTTCCCGGTGTTTTTACGAGTTGCGGATTATGCGGAACGGTTGGTGAAACAGCCAGAGTTAAGTTTGTTAGCGTTTCTGGAAGAATTTTATCAGCAGTGGGAAGCGGATGTTCGGGATGTGAACGATGAATGTAGAGACGCGCCATGCTACGTCTCTACGCTGCTGTGTGAAAAGATGCGTCAGGGTGAATGTTTGGTGCTGCTGGATGGATTGGATGAGGTTTTTAATCAGACTAGCCGTCAGCAGATTGTTAAACAAATTGAGGCGTTTGTTACCGATTATCCCGATAACAACTATGTGATTACCAGCCGGATTGCTGGCTATCAGGATGTTAAATTAGGCAGTCGCTTTACCCAGTTTACCATTACTCAGATGGAATTTGAGCAGGTGGAGCGATTCCTGCGTCGCTGGTGTCTGGCGATAGAAAAAGCGCAGAAACCGGATGAAACAGAGGAGGTATGGCGACGAGAGGCGGAGAAAGAAGCTGAGGAACTGCTGGAGGCGATTCAAGAGAATGAAGGGGTCAAACGCCTCACCGGAAATCCCCTATTATTAACCATTTTGGCATTAATTCATCGCAATGGGTCGCGCCTCCCGAATCGGCGGGTGGAACTGTATGCGTTGGCGGTGAAAACGTTGATTGAAGATTGGCAATTGAGTAAGAATTTACCGGATGCGTCGCAGGTAGTGCTGCGGGAAAGTGAGGTCATTGAACTTTTAGCACCCCTGGCGTATTGGATGCATGAAGAGAAACCATCCGGGTTAATTACCCAAGCGGAAGCGGAAGCACAGTTAGCGGAAAAATTGGCAGAGTTAAATGATGAAGACGCGGAAGCGGATAGTGTGAAAAAAACCGTACAGGAATTTTTGCGGCGGGTACGGGAAACCACTGGGTTATTTGTCGAACGTGCGCCCAATGTTTATGGGTTTATGCATTTAACCTTTGAGGAGTATTTTGCCGCGCGGTATATTGCTGATAATGACGTGAGTGAGATTTTGGAGATTATCCAGAAACACCAGGATGATCCGCGTTGGCAAGAACCAATTTTATTGGCGTTGGGGTATTTGGGAATTCATAGTCCTAAGCAGGCTAATAAGTTAATCAATATGATTTTTGCAGACATAATTAATTTTCCTGATCTTTTTAACAAATGGTGGAGAATAATCATGAATTTGTCTGCTAATGTTTTTTTTGATAAGAGAGGTAATAGCAGAGAAAAAGTATTGCTTCTTGTGCGTACATTGATATTGCCCTTTATGTTAACTTTAATAAAAAGTGAAAATTATTTATCTTCTAACTATTTAATGTTGGCTTGTCAAAGCTTATCAGAAATAAAATTAAATCCAAAAAATAGTGAAAATATAATCCGAAAGATCGTATTAATTTATTTATTTTTTGGGGGTACTAAATATAACTACAAACAGAAAAAGCGGCTACCGAAAAAAATAATTAAAATAGCTGATAATATTTTTAATGATAATTCGATTTTAATGAATGCCGATCAATTTACGTATTTTTTAAAGCAAAAACCGATCAATGAAATAAGACAGAAGATATTGAAATACATACGAAAAATCGCAGTAGACACTGGAATACCAAAAACCATAAGAAATAGAGCACAAGTCTGTCTAGTAAATATTGCATTTGACAAAAGCGGCATAAACTTAGATGACTATGAACTAAATAATAAAAACTTGTTTTCCGATGAGGACTTTGGATTAATTTATTCCACATTGGGTGAAAATTATTATAAAGCAAATCAATATAAAGAAGCAATACTGTATCATGACCAAAGCCTTAAACTAAATGAGCAATTAGACAAACAGCAGAACGTTGCCACTCAGTGGTACAACTTAGCTGATTGCTATAGAGCTTGGGGACAATATGCGAAAGCAATAGAGTGTCAACAGAAGTGTTTAGCCATTTGCCAGCAGCTAGATGACCAACCCAGAATCGCTTTAGCCTACTGTCAGCTAGGTTTGATGTATCAAAGTTGGAAAAAATATGAGGATGCGATCGCACATCACCAACAAAGCCTTGAACTCTATGAACAATTAGACAAACAGCAGGATGTCGCTAATCAATGGTTTATACTAGCTATTTGCTATCAAAACTGGGGACAGGATGAGAAAGCCATAGAGTGTGAACTAAAAGATTTAGCCATTCGCCAGCAGCTAGATGACCAACCCAGCATTGCTTTAGCCTACTGTCAGCTAGGTTTGATGTATCAAAGTTGGAAAAAATATGAGGATGCGATCGCACATCACCAACAAAGCCTTGAACTTTATAAGCATTTAGACAAACAGCAAAATGTCGCTGATTTGTGGTTATGGTTAGCTGATTGCTATCGAGACTGGGGCAAATATGAACAAGCTTTTGATCATGGTAATAAAGGTTTAGAAATACGTCAGCATCTTGATGAGCAACCGAGTATAGCTAATGCTTACTATCGAATGGGTAGAATATATCAGGATTGGGGTAAATATGAAGAAGGGATCGCACATTACCAACAAAGCCTTGCACTCTATGAGCAATTAGACAAACAGAAGAATGTCGCTAATCAGTGGTACAGGTTAGCTGATTGCTATCGAGACTGGGGACAATATGAGAAAGCGATTGAGTGTGAACACAAGGATTTAGCCATTCGCCAACAGCTAGATGACCAACCTCGTATCGCTTTAGCCTATTATCAGTTGGGTAGAATCTATCAGGATTGGGGCAAATATGAAGACGCGATCGCACATCACAACCAAAGCCGTGAACTCTATGAGCAATTAGACAAGCGAAAGGATGTGGCTGATTCGTGGTACTGGCTAGCCGCTTGCTATCGAGACTGGGGACAATATGAGAAAGCCATAGAGTGTGAACAAAAGGATTTAGCCATTCGCCAGCAGTTAGATGATCCATCAGATATCGCTTTAGCCTACTATCAATTTGGTAGAATCTATCAGGATTGGGGAAAATATAGAGATGCGATCGTACATTACCAAGAAAGCCTTTCACTCTATGAGCAATTAGACAAACAGCAGAATGTCGCTAATCAGTGGAACTGGCTAGCTGTTTGCTATCGAGACTGGGGACAATATGAGAAAGCCATAGAGTGTGAACTAAAAGATTTAGCCATTCGCCAGCAGCTAAATGACCAACCCAGAATTGCTTTAGCCTACTATCAATTGGGTAGAATATATCAAGATTGGGGCAAATATGAAGACGCGATCGCACATCACCAACAAAGCCGTGATTTATACCAGCAAATCGGTCACAATGAACGCACAGCTAGAAGTTACAGATACATTGGCAAAACCCAACGCCTCCTCGCCCAGACTACCCCCGACACCACCGCCGCCCTCACCCTCCTCAGCCAAGCGGAAGAAAACATACGCCAAAGCATACAAATTAATACCAAAAACGACTACAAAAAGAACCTGGGGTATGATTACACCGCCCTCGCCCTCGTCTACGCTGAACGCTTCCATCAACTCCCGGCGGACGATTCTAACTTATCAGAACAAATCAGCCAATTTCAAACCAACTACACCCTCGGTTTAACCCACTTCCGCCAACTCGGACAAACGGTTGATAGTGCGGAAGAAACCCTAGATATCGCCCGCGCTTACTTACGAATTAACCCGATAAAATGGACAGGATGCACCGAATCTAGAGACGAGACATCGCACATCTGGGAACCCCTAAACCAAGCCGAAACTCTCACCCGCGCCGCCCTGGAAACATTCCAAGCTTATAATCGTGGTAAACTGCAAGCCGCCGCGCAGCAACTCCTGGAGGAAATCCACCAGCGAATTTAGTTTGTAGTTGCGCTTTAGCGCCATAAACCTCTGCCGCAACACCTCCCAACCCCAATTGAAGTTCGTAGTCAGAGCTTTAGCCCTTAATTTAAAATAAGGGTGCGTTAGCGAAGCGTAACGCACCCTACGTATCATTGAAATTTTGCTTGCTATTTAATGGTGCAAGTTGTAACGTTGATGCACTAAAGTGCTTACTACAAACCAGGGAAACATCAATGTCTAACTCTCAGCAAAATCCTATCCTTCACACAGCCCAGCCTAGTGCCGAATTTTACTCGATTTTCTCAGATGCCGAAATTTTAGATATCATTCAAACATTAGCCACCCGACGCGAAATTAGCCTCAAATATTCCTACAAAGGTCAAGGCGCAACCATCTGGGATAAATTTTATCTCAACTATCTGCGTCCGCGCTGGTATCGCCCCGTTAATCGGGAAATTGCCCTGTTAAACGATAATTTTGAAATCATCACCCGCAAAATCCCAGCCGTCAACATCACTAATCTCATTGATGTCGGCGCGGGCAATTCCTATCCCGTCAAACAATTTATCCGTCGGCTGCATCGCTTCGGCAAAAACACTCGATATATTGCCTTAGACATTAGCGATGACTTACTCAAACTATCCCAGCGAAATATCAAAAAATGGTTTCCTAATATCGAGTTTATCAGCGACAGGATTGACATCGAAAGTAATTCATTATCCCAAACCTTGTCAAACCATCAGGTTAACCTAAAAACTGATGACACCGCCCAAATCATTTTACATTTAGGTGTAACCATGGGTAATCATCACAATAGAACCGCCGTCCTGCAAAATTTTAGAGATAGCATGGGCAAACATGATATCCTCGTCTTCACTAACGAAATTGGTTCTAACTGCCAATGGGATGGAACGGTGAGAGGGGGATTAAAGTATCATGTGGATCAAGTTTATGCTTGGGTGAAAACTGCGCTGGGGATTCAAGCTGAAGATTGTGAACTGGTGCGAAAGTATGACCCTAAAACTGATAGTATTGTGGCGACGATTAAATTTCGTCAGAACTATCGGATAAATTTTAGGTTAATGGGAGAGGATAAATGTCTTGAAATTGCTGAAGGTGAAGAGATTACGATTTGGGGACAGCATAAGGTTGAAATCCCTGAATTGGTGCGAGAAATAGAACAGGCTGGACTCCAACTTATCCACTACAAAACTGACAAATATTCATCGAATATTATGGTAGTTTGTGAGATTGATAAGCTGTCATGCCTTTAAATTGGGTATTATAGCGCTACGCGCTAGGCTTTCTTGCAATAGGCAATAGTGAAGAAAAACACTGCTCATCAAGGGATTGACCCTTCGACTTCGCTCAGGGTCAAGCGATTTAAATTTTTCTTCTTTTGTCCTAACCTTAGAGCAAGATGCTCAATGTAGTGAGCAAGATGCTCACACTACGTCCTGGCGATTCATCTGGTCGGTCAATCAGAGATTCGACCGTGAGGCTTAGATCCGATAAGCTGATAGTATTTATACTGACATCCTACCCGCGCCAGAAAAGGCGAACGGATGGTGCGCCGTTTCCCTAATAATCATGGCTAAGAAATCGAAGACAACGACCGAGGTTAGTCTGAGAGACCCTAAATACTACTTCAACCGGGAACTCAGTTGGTTGGAATTTAACGATCGCGTCTTGCATGAAGCCCTCGATTCCCGAACCCCACTGCTGGAACGCTTGAAGTTTCTGGCGATCTTTAGTTCAAACCTGGATGAATTTTTTATGGTTCGGGTGGCGGGTTTGAAGCAGCAGGTGGAGGCGGGGGTGACATCCCTAACTGCCGATGGTCGCACACCTAGCGATCAATTGGATGGGATTAACCAACGGTTACTCCCCATGGTTAAGGAACAACATGAACATTTTGAACAAATCCTGCGACCATTATTGGCAAAACAGGGGATTTACCTGCTGGAGTACATGGATTTGAACTCCGAACAGCGGACTTATTTGCAAAACTACTTTGAGGAGCAAATTTTTCCGGTTCTGACACCGCTAGCGGTTGACCCTAGCCACCCGTTCCCCTATATTTCCAACCTGAGTCTGAATCTAGCGGTGGTGGTCAAAGATCCTGAGCAGGGCGAGGAATTTTTTGCCCGGGTGAAAGTTCCTAAAGTCTTACCTCGATTTGTCGCCCTTCCCGAACCGTTGCGAGAACGGCAAAAGGGAAAACCTGCCCTCTGGATGGGCGTTCCCCTAGAACAGGTAATTGCCCATAATTTAGAGTTTCTGTTTCCAGGGATGAATATCCAAGAATATCATCCGTTTCGGATTACTCGCAATGCCGACTTAGCCGTCGAGGAAGATGAAGCAGATGACCTACTTTTAGCCATTGAAGAGGGACTGCGGAAGCGACGCCTAGGGGGTTCAGCCGTCCGCATGGAAATTCATGCGACTGTACCCGGAACCTTACGGGAAACGCTGATGCGGGAGATGGGACTCCAAGACAGTGATGTCTACGAAATAGACGGCTTATTGGGACTAGGGGATCTGATGTCGTTTATGGGATTACCCCTACCGGAACTCAAAGACACACACTGGACACCCGTCATGCCTGTCGAGTTGCGATCGCTCTCTGGGGAAGACGATAGCGAGGACTTCTTTAGTATTATTCGCCAACGGGATTTATTTGTCCACCATCCCTACCATTCCTTTAGCGGTACAGTACAGCGATTTATTACCCAGGCGGCGGATGACCCAAACGTACTGGCGATTAAAATGACACTCTATCGCACCTCTGGCGATTCCCCAATTGTCAATGCTTTGATTAAAGCGGCTGAAAATGGCAAGCAGGTGGCAGTTTTGGTGGAATTAAAAGCCCGTTTTGATGAAGAGAATAATATTCTCTGGGCGCGTAAGCTAGAACAAGCTGGGGTTCATGTGGTGTATGGGATTATTAAGTTAAAAACCCATACCAAAATCGTACTGGTGGTGCGTCAAGACGAGAAGAGGATTCGCCGCTATGTTCATATTGGCACGGGAAACTATAACCCGAAAACAGCCAGAATTTACACGGATTTAGGACTCCTAAGCTGTCGTGAGGATTTAGGGGCAGATTTAACCGATTTATTTAATTTTCTGACGGGATACTCTCGCCAGCGCTCCTATCGCAAGTTATTAGTCGCTCCCGTGAATTTACGCGATCGCATGACGACGATGATTCAGCGGGAAATCGAGCATTGTCGCCAGGGAAACACAGGGCGCATTGTTGCTAAAATGAATTCTTTAGTCGATCCTAAGATTATCGCTACCCTCTACGAAGCCTCCCAAGCTGGCGTACAAATTGATTTAATTGTCAGGGGAATTTGCTGTTTGCGTCCTGGTGTCGTAGGCGTTAGCGATAATATTCGCGTAATTAGTATTGTCGGTCGCTTTTTAGAACATTCGCGGATTTATTACTTCTATAATCAGGGTGATGAAGAAGTTTATATTGGCAGCGCTGACTGGATGCGTCGCAACTTAGATCGACGAGTTGAGGCGATTACACCGATAGAAGATCCAGAGATTATCAAAGATTTGCAAGAAATCCTAGCCATTATGATGGCAGATAATCGCCAAGCTTGGGAATTACAACCGGATGGACGTTATATCCAACGTCAACCGGAGGATGCGAAAGAGCAATGCGCTCAAAAGATTTTCATGGAGATGGCGAAGGAATCAGCAAAGGAGGCGGCGGGAATGGCTTAGTTAAGTAGGTCGGTGGAAATAAACCAAACTATGTTAATTTATGTGAATGTTACTCAAACCCTTACGAATGACGAATGACGAATGACGAATGACGATCTCCGCCGTTAACTTTAATTGTCCCCACCTACTTAGCTTAGTTTTAGTTCTTCAATTCCAGTCTTCAATCGCAGGCAGTAAAATCTTGCTCAGAGGATGCTCAATGTACTCTTGCAGTCTGGTAATTCCGGCGCTTTGTACCGCTTCTATCACCTTAGATTTTAGAGAACGATTACTCTCAATCTGTTTAATCGCGGCGGCGACAGCAATTACTTTTTCTAATGGTGTACTTGTCGGACAAGTTTGGCTCAATTCCTGCAAAAGTTGCTGAATTTCTGCGGCGACTTCTAACCATTTAGGTTGGGAAAGATTCTGATCCAGTTGTTCTAGAATTCGGTGAACTTCCGATACCGCCTGTTGTAGATTCGGTGGGATAGTCGGGCTTTCACTTTGGGAAGGAGACGGGGGACTTGGGTCTGTTCCCTGGGAAAGGCTAGGCGTTACGGTATCATAAACTGGCGGTTGAATGTCTACTTTGATCGGCGGTGCGCCAGTCGTTGCGGTGTAATTGACAGGCGGTTGGTGGGGCTGTTGGATTTCAACTTTTACCTCGGGTGTACTAGCGGATACATTCGGGTTTGGGATTGGAGAAGCTTGAACTGGAGCAACCTCTGGACTAACTTTGACTTGAACAGTGTTAAGATGCTGACGCCATAACTGAGTAAACTCTCCCGGAGCAAAACTACCCTGATTGGGATGGCGTTGTTGTTGACCCGTTTGCAAGTAAATATAATCACAAATTACTTCGTCCAAGTTGGTAGCGCTGTTGATTTGCCAGTCCTGCAAACAGGTTCCCGTTAAGATAGCTTTGTTAAAGTTTGCCGATAAGACTTGGGTTTTTTCTAAATTGGCTTCACTGAGATTTGCCATCCGCAGATTCGCTTCACTTAAATTTGCCACTTGCAGATTCGCTTCACTCAAATTAGCACCACTGAGGTTAGCCATCCGCAGATTCGCTTCACTTAAATTTGCCCCACTGAGGTTAGCAATTCTCAGATTCGCTTCACTCAGGTTAACCGCCGTAAGATTAGCATCAATAAAGTTGACTAAGGTTAAATAAGCTCCGTTTAAATCCGTACCCGTCAGGTTAGCTAGATTTAGGTTAACCCCTCTCAGGTTAGCCCCCCGGAGATCGGCGCTCCTGAGATCTGCACCCTGGAGATTTGCATCACTGAGATTTGCCATCCTCAAGTCAGCATTCTGAAGGTTCACCCCACTCAAGTTTGCTTCATTGAGATTCGCTCTACTTAGCTGTGACTGACTCAAATCGGGTACGAGTTGTGGATTCTCTTCCCGCCACTGATTCCAGGTTTCTACGCCTTGTTTGAGCAAAGCCGCATGTTCTTCATTTGCCATTGACTGTAACCTCTTCACTTGCCCTTTTGTCGCAGCTTAGCTCAAGAAAACAGTAACCTACAAGAGTCTATAGACGCGCCATGGCGCGTCGTTGTGACGTACCCAACGCTGAGCGAAGCCGAAGCGTGGGCTTCTGATGCCTTGAATAAGACGCTAAAAAAAGAGAGGTAATCAAACCTCTCCTTCCTATCTCAGCAGATTTTAAGCCTTTGCGACTTAGTAGTAACCTCGGCTACGACCACTTTCACCGGGCTTATAGATAATAAAGCTCAAAACTTGGCACTGCTTAATGTTATCAAAACCCACAACGCGGATAAAATTGTCGCGATAGTCAGAGCGACAAGCATCTACCTCAGCCATAACTTCTTTAGGCGAAGTGGCGTTGAACAGGGGCAGCTTCCACATTGTCCAGTAGTGCTGTTCGGGTTCAGAGGTTTCGCTAAATTCGATCGCGGGAATATAACCCTGATCCAAAATGTATTCAATTTGGCGGACAATTTGCTGATCGCTCAGAGGCGGCAAATAGGACAAAGTTTCGTAACGACGCTCTTTCGGTAACGTTTGCATGGGGTTTTTCTGTAATGGTTGTGTTTTTGACGTCCGGGTATGCCAACAGGTGACAGAAGTACCCGGTTTAATGGTTAACTAGGTGTCCGAATCAGCTTGCTGTTCGGGTGAGGCTGGGTCAGATAGACTGAGTTGCGTGATTCGTTCCAGATACTGACGGCGATATTCCATATTCGACTGCTGAATGTTACTGCGAACTATTTCTGGTAAGAAGTCTGTCACTTCCTCAGCTAGAAGCTGTCGCACCGTCATAATCCGAAACGCCAGTTCTTGTTTTTCCACCAGGAGTGCTTGGAGATAGGCATCTCCATCTTGAACTCCTTGGTTTGCCGAAAAAGAATGCAGCCACAGCGCCTGGGGGGGGTCAGTTTCACCCAATTGATCCAGGACAATCCGCAGTGCTTGGTATGTCATGTAATTGGTAAGCACTTTGGCTGTATCTTTGGCAACTCGTTTTAGATCCATAGTCTGATCCCAGCCCTCTAACAGTTTGAAGTATCAATGATGAAGTATGAAGTTCTACACTTCATACTTCACACTTCATCAGGTATCAGACGGTATCAACCGCTTCATACTCGAACTTGATTTCTTTCCAAAGTTCGCAAGCGGCGGCTAATTCAGGACTCCATTTAGCGGCTTCGCGGATCACGTCGCCACCTTCACGCATCAGGTTGCGTCCTTCATTTCGGGCTTGGATGCAGGCTTCTAATGCCACACGGTTAGCCGTTGCACCAGGAGCATTACCCCAAGGGTGACCCAGAGTACCACCACCAAATTGCAGGCAGGAATCATCACCAAAGATTTCCACCAGCGCTGGCATGTGCCAAACGTGGATACCACCAGATGCCACGGGCATTACACCGGGCATTGATGCCCAGTTTTGGGTGAAGTAAATACCGCGTTCGCGATCGCGCTCGATATGATCTTCCCGCATTAGGTCAACAAAACCCATGGTGATGCCTTTTTCACCTTCGAGCTTACCCACAACGGTACCAGAGTGGAGGTGGTCACCACCGGACATACGTAAGCACTTAGCCAGCACCCGGAAGTGAATACCGTGGATCTTCTGACGGTCAATTACTGCGTGCATCGCCCGGTGGATGTGCAGCAGTACACCGTTGCTACGGCACCATTTTGCCAAGGTGGTGTTCGCGGTGAAGCCACCCGTCAGGTAATCATGCATGATGATTGGCGTACCCAGTTCTTTCGCGAACTCAGCCCGCTCCATCATTTGCTCACAGGTGGGGGCGGTGACATTCAGGTAGTGACCTTTCACTTCACCAGTTTCGGCTTGGGCTTTTTCAATTGCCTCTTGCACAAACAGGAAGCGATCGCGCCAGCGCATGAAGGGCTGGGAGTTGATGTTTTCGTCGTCTTTGGTGAAGTCTAGACCGCCGCGCAGACACTCATAAACGGCACGACCATAGTTCTTCGCTGACAGACCTAACTTGGGCTTAATCGTGCAACCCAACAAGGGACGCCCATACTTGTTCAACTTATCGCGCTCAACCACGATACCGTGAGGCGGTCCTTGGAACGTCTTCAGATAAGCCACGGGAATCCGCATATCTTCTAGACGCAGGGCTTTGAGAGCTTTAAATCCAAACACGTTCCCCACGATGGAGGTCAGCATGTTGGTAACCGAACCCTCTTCAAACAGATCCAAGGGGTAGGCGACGTAGCAGATATACTGATTATCTTCGCCACGAACTGGCTCTACTTCATAGCAACGACCTTTGTAGCGATCGAGGTCAGTCAACAAGTCTGTCCAAACCGTTGTCCATGTCCCGGTGGAAGACTCTGCTGCTACCGCCGCACCCGCTTCTTCCGGGGGAACTCCTGGCTGCGGAGTCATGCGGAAAGCTGCCAGAATATCTGTATCTTTAGGAGTGTAATCCGGAGTATAATACGTTAATTTATAATCCTTGACCCCGGCATCATACCCAGCTTTCGACTGAGTTTTTGTTTTAGCGTAAGACATGTTTTCCTTCCTTAGGAACTACTGAATGTTGCGACAGGCTAACTCCATAGACATTATTAACGATTTTACGCCCTTAGTTAAGCCCTAAAATCGCTAAAATGACTCTGAAACTTAGCCCCGATTGGGTGCATCCCCACACCCAACCTGCTCGTGTTGGTTTTTGGTCTCTGAATTACCTATTATCCGCCATTTTGGGTCAAAAAACTTGACTGAGCCAAGACATTTTTTTATTAAGCGGATCGGGCAAGAGCTATTATCCCACATCACCAAACAAACGATTGCTTGACGTGGGCTTCTCTTCCCTTCTGGCTTTAGCTAATCTGGCAATTCATTTCACGCCAAGTTAAACAACCATAGCGTGTTAGTGAAGCAGCACGTCATGCAGCTCCTTGCCAGACCCGTTAAATTTTCAGCAACGTTGTTAATATACCAAAGAATTCAATAAGTTTAACTTCAAATATTCTTGAGAATTGTATAAGGTACTGTTATAAATCAACGAAATGTAAATTTATGTTAATTTTTATTACAAATGAACCCATTCGGGACATATTAAGGTAGAGATTCTATAGTCGAGGCTGTACCATCACTCTTTAATATAGATATAGATCTCGAAAAACTACCCAAATCGTCTCAGACACCATGGCGTCTTTGAATGCCCCGATTCGTCTTTTCCTCGGTGCTACTCTGCTAGGGTTAGGGTTGTCTTTGACTAGACTCATCTCTCCTTTAGGGGGGGAACCTGATCCGACCCTAGCGCTAGCCCAAGATCCCCTAGCTCAAACCAACCTGGGGACAGCCCCTGACTATAGAGGAGCGCCCCCTCCTCCGGGTGGCGACCCCTTACCCCCCGAACGCTTGCGACGCGAAGTCGAACCCCTACCCACGGATTTTCGCGTTCCCGCTTTGCAACCCGACTATACAGGAGACCTCTGGGTGGGAACCTACTTAGGATTATCCCGAGTTGACCCGAACACCGGACGATTGAAAGCTCGAATTGATTTACCCAACTACACCATTGACGCCCTAACCCAAGACCGGGTTGGACGCATTTGGCTGGGAACGTATGAAGGGTTGTTACGAGTCGATCCTCGGAGTAACGAAGTTACTGCACAAAACTTTACATTACCCTCAAATCGGGTCTTATCCTTACAAGTTGATCGGCGCGGGTATCTCTGGGTAGGAAGCGATCGCGGTTTGGCATTGATTAGTCCTGACAAAGGATTATTAATGACCACAGTGCAAGAACTCCCCGGCGTTAGCGCCAATGCTTTGACATTAGATGAAGACGGTCAACTGTGGGTGGGTACATTAGCCGGATTAGTGCAAATCGATACCGCCAGCGCTTTTATCAGTCGGCGGGTTGGTAATCTACCCGGAACCATTGTCCAATCCCTAACCACAGGACCCGATGGTAAGCTTTGGGTGGGTACTCCCAGTAGTCTGTTAGTGATTGACCCCAATAATCCCTTTGCTGAACCGCGTTCGGTGACACCCTTACGGGGGCGTAGTGTAACAGCGGTGCGCTTTGCTCTAGATGGGAGTGTTTGGGTGGGTACGGAAAGTGGCTTATTAAAAATCCGAGCGGAAACGGGAGCGGTATTGGGTGAACTGTCGAATCTTCCCTCAGACTATATTCTTTCCCTGTCCCCAGATGTAGGGAATAAATTATGGGTGGGAACGACGGAAGGGCTAGCCTGGGTTAGCCTATCCACGGGTCAAGTCAGACCCCATTTAGCGTTTGTGAAGAATCCGCCAGAGACGTTTTAGTGATTGGTCATTGGTCATTGGTCATTGGTCATTGGTCATTGGTCATTCGTCATTTATTTGGGAAGTCATCATTCATAATTTAGACGGGGCGGGTTTAGTTCCGGTAGTGGTTTGAGTTTAAACATTATCGATAAAACCCGCCCCTACAGACGCGCCATGTCCGACTAGCGAAGCGAAGGATCACAATTCCCCCAATGGTCAATATCCAGCAACTGAAACAATGGAAACAACAAGGGCGTCCGTTGGTCGTCTTGACCGCTTGGGATTATGCGATCGCGCAATTATTAGATGCGGCGGGAGTGGATATTATTCTGGTTGGAGATTCCTTGGGAATGGTTACATTAGGGTATGAGACGACATTACCTGTAACCTTGGACGAGATGCTGCACCATGCTAAAGCCGTGCGTCGGGGTGTAAAACAGGCATTCGTGGTGTGCGATTTACCCTTCTTAAGTTATCAGGAAAGTCTCCAACAAGCCATGCACTCGGCGGGTCGGGTATTGAAGGAAACCGGGGCGCAGGCGGTAAAGTTAGAAGGCGGACATCCAGCCCTAGCCCAAACGGTAGCCCACTTAACGGCGGCGGGAATTCCGGTGATGGGTCATGTGGGGTTGACACCGCAGTCGGTACATCTGCTCGGTTATCGTCAGCAAGGGAAAACAGAAGCAGCATCGGAGCGAATTTTAGCCGAAGCGATCGCGCTTGAGCAAGCGGGTGTTTTTGCCCTAGTTTTAGAGCATATTCCGGCGGATTTGGCTAGGAAGATTACACAAACTTTAACCATTCCCACTATTGGGATTGGTGCAGGAGTCGATTGTGATGGACAGGTATTAGTCACCGCAGATTTACTGGGACTTTCGGAACGTCAGCCACCCTTTGCCAAAGTCTATGCGAATTTGCGGCAAGTGATTACTCAGGCGGTGCAAGACTATAGTCATGATGTGCGAGAGCGACAGTTTCCGGAGGGAAAATAGTTGACTTCTTACTTAGTCCGCGCAGGCGGACTACCCTTCGGGAAGGCTTCGCCTATGTTTGTCTAGCAGCGATTTCAATCGCCTCCTCTTGCTGTTCCCTGTCAGGAATTGTAGCGGTTTGTTCCGCCACCTGTGCGAGTAAGCCTTGAGGGGTGTCCGTTTGCGTCAAACTGGCTAAGGGTAATAGTCCCGGATGTTCCCCTTCGCCAACTAATTTTGGCGTATTGATCAGGCTTTTTTGTCTGGACAGATGAAACAGCGATCGCTACTTCTCGTTTGATATCAAATCCGCTCTGAAACCCAAACAGGAAATACCTCAGCAATAGTTCTACAGACTTAATAATAAAAGTAGTGATCGGGTATAAGGTTTATTCTAGATTGTTGCTTCTTCCAGAAACACGCCACAATTTCGCGCCGCTTCAGCCAGTCTATTATCGATACTTATTTTCTTCTACTTTACCCATGAATGGGACTATCGGATCACTAAACTAGGATTAGGTGTATGTTAACCTACAATAAGGTTTTCTGCTGTCCCTGACATTTTTTCCTAGGATTTCTTTAATTGAACACCATACCAATTGAGGACGGCTAACCATATCATTGATAGCAATCCCGCCAGACTCAAGGTTAATCCACTATAGGGTACAAGTAACCCTAAAATCGGTAACACCATACCCGCGATCGTACATAGTACCGCCGCCAGTGACGCTTGGCGATCGTTTCCTAATCCCCAAACCAATACCAACACCACTAACGAAATTCCTGTCCACGCTAACCTTGCATCAATAACCCGGCTAAAATAAGTCAAGGCTAGCAAACTAGCAAAAAATACACCCCCGGCGATCGCAACATTCCGTATACTCAAGGGTAGGGAGAGATAGAGTAACAATATCCACCATAAAAATAATCCTGGCGCTAATAGCAACAGACGCGGAATTACCCCTGTATTCGTAATCGGATTGGTTGCGGTAAACACACCGAACGGATTGCGAACCGATACATTATCCTCAAACACCCAAGTAAACACTGTCCCCTCTCCCTGATTCTGCATCTGGGTGGGTATAATGCCACTGGCAAAATCCGCTTGGGAAAAATTAGCATCAATGGTGAGGCGAAAATTAGACAGTAACTGTCCCCCTGCATTGTAAACCCAACGTGGTGCGCCTTGGGCTTGGTACGTTACCTGAAATTCCGTCTCTTCCCCCGGTTCTAAACGCAAAGGAAAACTATAATTATTTGGATTCGTTGGTTCGAGTCGCTTCCCCTGCTGTTCGACTCGGAAATTTTGCAATAATGAATAACCGTAGGGTGGCGAAATCTCAAAAAATAGTTCTTGCGTTTCTGCTAGAGTATTAGTAACCTGATACGTAGCCGTAAAGTCAATCTGGTAATGATTCGTCTGATCCTGCCAATTGCGGATTTGATCAATTGTCACCTGAATCTCAGAACCTGCCAAGGCTAACAAGCGACTGACTTTCTGTGTATCCTCCACCCGAACAATTCTGTCATTAATTTGTCGATTGTAGGTAAACGGTTCTTCTACCATATAGCGAACTTGCGGCGCAGATTGTTCCAACCGTTCCCCCGCCACAGTTGCTGCAATTTCCGCCACTTGTGCTTGTTCCCAATGGTGGTAACGATTTCCCAAGGTGGAACAGAGAAAAAATCCTGCCACTAACAGAATAATCACCACGATTCCATGCAGCAATACCCGTAAAAGTTGAGAATAGCGGACAACCCATTCACCAATAAAAATAGCTTGTTCCGGTTGAGTGCGGCGCAATGCAGCACCAATCATGGCAATGACAATTCCTAACGCGCCAACGAGTAAGCTGTCATGCATTTAAATTGGGTATTAGTAGCGAGCAAGATGCTCGCACTACCATCCTTTCGTCATTATTGACATTAAGGTTTAAATGCCGAACAGCTTAAGGCTAGGGTTAGGAATGAACTGAGTAACTGTTCTCCAAACTGAATTAACTCTTGAGGATGAGTGAGATCAGGTAAGCCGGGAATACCTTGGGCAGTTTGATTCATTATTATACAATTCCCACTGTGAGTCGTCATTGGCATCTGGTGCGAAGACGACTGATCCTCCTTTAGAGTTTCTATAGCAGTAGACACATCGATTAGGACAAACGAACTGTTGTAGAGACGTTGCATGCAACGTCTCTACCAAATGATGCATCCTAACCGCTATGGCGATTGCTATACAATAGGAGAATTCATTGGGCGACCCGCCGAATATAATTAACACCACCCAATCCTTAATTAGGGTTTACTGCACAACCCAAAAACCATTAGCCATCAATACTTTGAGTAGCATTGACATTGGCTCATCTTCCAGGAAAGAGAATAAAACTCATCAAAACCCTTGCACCACTATCACCGAAAATGTACCCTTGCTCCCCCGGCTTCCCCGGCTTCCCCGGCTTCCCCCGCTATCCCCTCACCACAGCACTTATTCAGCAGCCCCTAATTATGTCGGGTCGCCCTCCGTCGGTTATCATCTGAAACCGCATACCTTTAGACGGGGGCGAGTCTATATAGGTTAATTCTCGCACCGAACATTTGTGCAGCGACTCGCCCCTACACCCTACAGGTGGTTATGTTTTTACAGCATTGCAGTTAGAATTCAACAATTCCTTATCGAAGATGACAATCTTGACAATCCTCCTCTGCCCAATCCTTGCTACCCCCTGGTGCTACAGTAACCGTATAACCTGTACCGCTCAAATCCTCAAGTCGTTTTGTCCCCGCTAAATCAATACTTTGATACCGGACTCCGAAGTTATCCAGATCAACCGTTTGAGTCGCGGAATTTAAAGTCAGCGTTGTCGAAAAATCACCTATATTTCCCGTAGTTACTCCGCCGCTTTTCCCGCCTCGGCAGTTGCTTTTTTGATCGCTATAGCAGACATCAACGGTTCCATCCCTGCCATCGAACAATTTTTTACCTAAATTTGCCTGTTGAAATAGGGGTTTTGATGCATCGTTAATTGCCTGAATACTTGCACCAATTAAAGTTTCACTGACATCAAATCCAAACCCAGATGTCCGACTTTGCAAAATGTTTGGATCAGATGTATTACTAAGCTGAACGTCGAATGTTACTTCTGTCACCTGCTGGGTGATATTGTTAATCATCCGAGTCACGGTTTCAAAGCCCGCTACTTTAAACAGCGCTTTGGACGACAACCCCTCTGTCTCTTCTCCATCTATCTTACCGCCTAAAAAAACGGTGAAGGATTCACCAATATCAGCCGCACTAATATCTTGAACACGGCTACCGCTAATCGTTATCGCTGTCGCTGAAGGGGTTGCGACTGAAAACGCGGTAGTGGCTGACAGTATCGCGAGACCCCAGAATGCCTTAGGCGCAATATTGAGTAATTTCATTCTCCGTTAACCTCAAACTCTCTTTTACCTTGGGATGTCTGAACTGTTTTGAGCTATCGTCAATAGGGAAATAATGGGAGTGTCTGGACTTTAGCCACATGAAACCTATCTAGGAATTAAAACAAATTCCTAGATTAATCCAGAAAAGCATCTACCCTGAATGTGAAATCTAAAAATGTTTCCTTGTCGGCTAGTTCGCCGTTTAAATCGCTCCCATTTTATGCAGAAATCCAATGAACTAAAATCACGGAATTCAACTCATTAGCGCCCACACAACTATGCTAATTGCTTCAACAGTTTTGAGTATAGCCAGTTTTTTTCTCTAGTGAAAGGGTTAATTGTGAAGTTGCGATGAATCTTGTTAAAATTGATGTAAAGTTAAGGTGAACTTTATATAAAGTTGTATAAAAATACTGACCCAGAAATGATAAACGTGACCCTCGCCCCTACACAAAACTTTACAATGACAGGATAAGTCAACCCCCCGCGATTTATCCCGGATGAAATATTCTCGGCAGGACAGCTTATTGTAAAAGAGCAGGGTATAGTGTAACGATTATGGCTTCTGTTCCCAATCCCTCCCTCGATGCTGGTTTAGCGGCTCTCAAACAGGGCAACTACGATGTGGCGATCGCACACCTGGAAGGTGTCTGCGAATTTGAATTAGATGAAGCCATTATCTCCCGCGCCAGTGTCGCCCTAGTCAAGGCTTATCGCCGCAGTGGTGATATCCCAAATGCGATCGCGCTTTGCCAAACTCTCAGCCAAGATCTCAATCCCAAGGTTCAACAATGGGCGACAAATACCTTATCGGAACTGATGGCGGAATCTCCTCCTCCAGCCAATCAGACGGGGTTTACGCCAGCAGAAGACACTTCAGCGAATCCTACCGGATTTGTTCCCCTCAACTCGCCCTCCTCTAAACCGGGAACGATTAAACAACGGTTAACCGATTCGGCTAAACGTCTATTTACAGGAGGGAAATCACAACAACCGTCTTCGGGAAACGAACCTCCTCAACCCTCATCCCAACTCCCGGTTGCTTTCACACCCCCTTCCGCCCCCTCTGTCTTTTCCCCCAGCCCTCGGTTTCGCAACTTAGGGCGTGCAGAAAACTGGCGTCCCTTCAAACGCCCGAAATTAAGGCGTTTGGGGTTAATTGGGATTGCAAGTGCGATCGCCTTTGCTTGGGTGCTGCGTTTCTGGTTAGAGTTCTTAATGGCAACCACCAATACTATCTTGGTGCAATTGCCGCTATTATCACCGATTCAATGGTTCTACCGTGATCCCACTCAGGCTTTAGCTGTTTTGGGGATTGTGACGCTAATCGTCTCTCCCTGGTTAATGGATTGGCTATTAAGACAGGTGTATGGATTAGAACCCCTCTCCGTCAGCCAACTCTCGGCGCGATCCTCAGAATCGGCTAAAGTGATCCAACGGTTTTGTCGTCAACGCCGTTTACCGTTACCGACGCTGGGTATTTTACCCACAGAAGCGCCGTTAGCGATAACTTATGGGAATTTACCTCACACCGCCCGAATTGTCGTCAGTGAAGGACTTTTATCACAACTGGCTGAAGATGAAGTCGCCACCATTTATGCGACTCAGTTAGGGCATATTGTAAACAGGGACTTTATCTTAAGTTCTCTAGGCACATTAATTCTCCAGTTTCCCTATCTCCTATATATATATGTTGCTCAAGGGGGAGAACAGTTAGCGGAGTGGATTCGGCGCAAATACCCCGC
The DNA here is from genome assembly GCF_040221695.1 of Coleofasciculus sp. E2-BRE-01. Taxonomy (NCBI): domain Bacteria; kingdom Bacillati; phylum Cyanobacteriota; class Cyanophyceae; order Coleofasciculales; family Coleofasciculaceae; genus Coleofasciculus; species Coleofasciculus sp. E2-BRE-01. Next base: position 22,809 of record NZ_JAVKEA010000158.1, read on the forward strand.
CACCCAACGAGTGTTACCGCCTCTGTGTTTAGGAATTAGCAGTATTATTTCCAGCTTAGGTTACGCCACCTACTGGCTACTGCGCCTCCCCCTGCTGTGGTTTTCCCGGATTAGAATTTACTATAGCGATCGCGTGGCGATAGAAACCACCGGAAATCCCAACGGCTTAACCCGGGCGCTGTTGAAAATTGGCTTAGGGATGAGTGATGCAATCCATCAAGCCGAACAAACCCGCCCCTTGTGGGATAGCTTTGATTTAGTATTACCTGTAGGATACCGCCAAGGATTACTCTTAAGCAGTTGTTCGCCCCATGTCCCCTTTGAACGGGTTTTACAGTGGGAATGTACCAACCCTTACCGCCACTGGTTAATTATCACAGCCGCGCATCCTTTATTAGGCGATCGCTTGCATTTGTGCGCCCGTTATGCTTATGAATGGCGGCTGGGGACAGAATTAGATTTACCCATACCCCCACCACCGATACGGGATAATAAAACACGTTGGTTAAAACTCATTGCCAGTTATGAAGCCTTTCCCTTATTCCAAAGTGTTCTATTAACCGGATTCGCTGTCGGTGTTGTGCTGCGAATTGGATTCTGGTTACTCGGTATTCTCAGTGATTGGTTATCTCGCTGGTGGATAACTGGATTCTGGCGGCTAATCTGGTTACACAATGCTGGGTCATTTCTGGATGCTTGTATCCTAATTGCATTTAGTTTAAGTATTATTCTCTGGATTAATCGTTACTTTCCCGATATCAAACCTGCGGCGATTCGTCACCAACCCAGCTTGGAACAAATGCTAGCTGATCCGAATGCGTTACCCTCTACCCATCAACCTGTGGAATTTACAGGTAAACTTTTAGGGCGACAAGGATTGCAGAATTGGTTAGGGGTGGATTTAATTATTGAAACGGATAGCGGGTTAGTGAAACTGCATTACTTTTCCATTTTAGGCTCTCTGGGTAACTTACTCCCCCTGGGAACTCGCCCCAGTGATTTAGTCGGTGAATCGGTGACAGTAATGGGTTGGTTTCGGCGGGGAGTTACGCCTTGGATTGATGTGGAAACATTGAGTACATCAGACGGGAAAATCAGTCGCGCTCATTATCCCTTATGGTTAGTTATTTTGGCTGTGGTGGCGGCGATAGGGGCATCCTATTTAATTTGGACATTACCTGCATAGATGTTTGTCACCCCCTTTTCCCACGGCGATTAAAATCGGAAGTATGTCATCTTTCTGTTGTAGGGACTCACAATTTCCCCCTTGTCTTCTTTCCTTCCTTGTCCTCCTTGTCTAGTCCCCACCCTAAAATAAAAAACCTACACCTGTCAGTTTTGTAGGGGCGGGTTTAACTACTAACATTTGTTGTCACCCTGATGTAACTAAACCCGCCCCGACTAAGTGCCATAATCCTGGCGACAAAAACCAAGCCTAACGGGATCAGGTTTGAAACTGTTCCCTGTTCCCTCCCCTCATCACAAGACTTATTCAGCAGCCCCTAATTAACAGCATATTCGGTGAATTGGCGTTTAAAGGGGGAGTGAAAGCCGATGACAATATCGCTTTTCGGGATTCCCATTTCTACGAGTTCGGCAGCAATGTCGTTTTCTGTACCGTTGTGTTGAAGCCAGATTTTTCCGTCTTTAATATCAAGATGTAAAATACAACCATAGATCCGTCGTTCGCCCTGCCAACCAATATGCACAAGTTGGTAGTGATCTCTAGTCGTGTCGAAAATAAGTTCGGTTTCAACCTCTTGATCGTTACGACTAAAGGCGGCATAATCTTGCAGGAGTTTCTGCACTATTTCACGGTACTGATCTAGTGTAGCCATTGGTCAATAACCTCCTGTTGTGGGTTGTATACAATTAATTTTAATTGTTGGCTATTAATGATGCCTTATATATTGGTTAAGGTGCGTTACGCTACGCTAACACACCCTACATATAGAGACTTTGCGTAAGTCTTATGTTTAAGGTAAATGTAGATTAACTTACATTTTCCCAGAAGATATATGGCTCATATAGCAAGCGCAATAGCGGTTAGGACACATCTTATGGTATAGACGTTCCGCCGGAACGTCTGGAACAACAGTTCGCTTGTCCTAATCGATGTGTCTACTGCTCAAAAATGTCTGTTCGTTCAATCATAAACCATTCGTGATATAAAATCGCCAAAAAGAAATCTTCATCTTTCACCTTATCGCAAACAGCCATAAAACCGGAGAAAAAGGGGTCATCGTCATAGGTGGTGTCTTTGAGAAACAGGGTTAGGGAATTGCCATCCGCACTCCAAATAGAACGGATAATCGTGATATTAGTATGATGCTCTCGCTCGATAGGCAGAAGTACCCAACGCCCCTCAATTTCCATAAATTCGGGTTCAGAATATCTGAAAACTGATTCCCAATCTTCGGGACCTTCGTGCTTTTCGATAATTCTGTCCCAGCGGACTGATTTAATTTTTTCGAGAGTGTTTGTTGATAAGTTGGCTAGTTTCATAGTCTGGTTAACCTGAAAAAAGGGATATCAATTGGTACATCTGGATTAATTCTAGTGGCGTGGCACACCTAATTTGATAGATTAGCTTGGGTTCGTAGTAAGGGCTTTAGCCCTATCTTTTGTTGGGCTTAGTTCCTCAACCCAACCTACAATCTATACCACCATTTTAGCTGGGTCACGCCACTAGTTTGTGCGTATCCATTCCAGGATGTCTTTGATTGACTGGCTTGGTGTGAAGTATTTTAAGGGAATGTGGTCAATGGGTTGCTCTGTGATCACACAAATTTCACGTCCGAATTTGCTCAAAGCTGTGAGAAATGCCTGGTTATAGGGATGGGTAGATGATGCGTAAAAGACTAAAAAGGGGCGTTTATTGCTGTTGCGCTTGAGGGAGTTCCAATACAGCTTGAGTGCTGGCATTTTTTCGGGTACTGAGTCGCACTCTGGGCAGTTTTGGTCAAGCATCTGGTCGTATATTTCGGTGGGGTTGTCAGGTTCGATGCATTGGCTACTGTCGATGCAAATTAGGTGGATAATTTGGCTTAGTTGAGGGTCGTTGGTAATGGCAGTTTGAAGCCTTTGGGGTAAGTCAAATGGGTTGAAAATTTGGCGGTTGGGAGTCGTTGCATCGTCTACTTCTTCTGGCTGATGCCAAGCTTGATAGAAGGCTGGGTAGGGCAGATTTTGGGCGCAGTTCCAGATGAGTTGAAACAAATAAACAAATCGTTTCTTATTCTGCTGGTATGCATCCTCATCAAAGCATTCATGTAAACTGAGGATAATCCCTATATAATCTGACGTTATTTTCTCTAAGCTCTGAACAGCTTGCCAACAAGTATATTCATTTTCCGTTTTTTTTATCAGATCAATTAGAGTGATAATCGCCATTTGATTTTTTGCTCCAATATCTTCCAAACTCCTAATAGCTTCTATGCGAGTGTCTTCACTCTTAGTATTTTCAATTAGTTTGACTAGAGTGGGAATTGCCGTTACATTCCCTGAGTCAATATAGGCTAACGTACAAACAGCACTTATGATTATAGTTTCGTCCTTACTTTCTCGAATCGTCTGAATTAATTTGGCAACAGCAATTTTATTGCCTGGATCAATCCTCCCTAATGCTTCGGCAACTTGTAAAATAGTCGATTCAGTCTTTACTTTTTTAATTAGCTGTGTTAAAACGGTAATTTCTGTTTGACTACCTTCACTTATTTCACTTATATTTAAAGCCATCCGCCGCCATACAGATTCATCTTTTGTTGTTTTAATTATTTTAATAAAATAAGAAATTACCACTTCATTGCCAGAATCTATATATCCTAAAAAAAGAGCGGCTGTTTCGCGTATTTCTTCGTCTTGGGCTGTTTGAATTAGCTGGATAAGTGTAGCAATAGCTGTTTCATTACCTGGATCAATTTTCCCTAAGCTATATGCCACTTGCAAACGAGTATTTTCATTCTCTACTCTGGTAACCATTCTGACCAACGTAGAAATTACGATGTGATTGTCCTTACCAATTCCTCCCAAGCTAAAAACTGCTAACTCGCGAGTATCCTCATCCTCAGTTGTCTGAGCTATATTAATTAACGTAGAGATCGCCGTTTCATTACCTTGACCAATAAAGCCTAAATTCAAAGCTGCTTCCTGACGAATTTCATAGTTGCCAGCAGTCTGAATTAGTTGGACTAATGCTGCAATAGCTTCTTCACTATCTTTACCGACTTGTCTGAAACCTAAGCAACCCATAGCTTTAAACTTAAACTTATCGTCATCTTTATGGATTAGATTGAGCAAAAAACTGACAACTGTTTCATTACCTTTCCCAGTTTCTTCTAAAAAATAAAATATTTCTTCTTTAATCCAGTCATTTTTTGTTTGATAAAGCAACTCAACAAAAATTTTTGTTGTAAATGTATTTCCAGGAAATATTAGATTTAAAGTGTATGCCGCTTCAAGACTTATTGATTCATTTTCAGATGCTAAAATTATATCTATAAAATATATAATAGCTGTTCCTTTTATATTGTTTTTTGTTTCTAAAAGTGCTTTTCTAGCTTCCTGGTTGATTGGGTGAAAATTCCAAGAACTCCACTTGGCGAGCAATGTGACAATTTTATGCGCCCATCTACAGTCTCTTAACTCTGCAAAGCCTGCGGCTGCCAGAAACAAAGCTCGATACCAATAAAAATTCCCACACCCATCCTGAAAAGTTACTAACTTTTGGATAAACGCCTCCTTCTGCTCCTTTGCCACCTCTTCATGCGGTCGCCCCAGCCACAGCAAAATTACCTCTTTCCACTGCGGCTCAAAAATGCGGTATCTCTCTGAAACTGGCTTAGGATTATCGTTATCGTGGGCGCGGGGTAAGAAAAAGTCCCAATCATCGATCGCCAGCGCCGCAAAATATTCCTGAAACGTCGGATGAAAGAAGGCGTAAACAGGTTGATTAGGATTTGGATTTTTGGCATCTACACCTACTTGATTCAGCCAGCCGATATTGAGCGCCAATTTAAACATAGAACCCTCGCGATCGCCTAATATACCCTCGACAAACTTATGGCGCAAACAAAATCGGTTTTCTTCCTTGTCAATTGCTTCTCGCGCCAACTCCTTTAGCTTAGCGTTGAGTTGCTCTCTCTCTTCAGGTGTTGTGGGAAACTCATCTTTTTTCCACCTGTACACTTCCTCGACAAACTGCTGGTAAAGTTCAGCCTTTGTATCCGGTAACTTGCCCTCTCGCAAATGCCAAGTTGAACACAACAGCGTTAACCGCAGGGGATTTTTTACTAAATCTTTAATTCGCTCTTTTCCGGGTTCGTTTAGCGCCTGCTGCAACTGAATACCCAATTCATGGGCGCACGTCGGTGCGCCCCTACGGTTTTGAAAACAAGTCTGGATAAACTCATTGACTTTTTCTGGGCTAAACTCCAACGTGCGATAGGTTTTAAAGTTATTTAGAGCATAAGGATTGGCTTCCCAAACATTTAACCGACACGTTAGCACCACCGACAAGTGTTGACACCAACCGGGTATCCAATTATTAATGAATGAAAGAGAATTGCCAAAATTGGCAACCATTTCATCCACCCCATCCAGCAACAGCCACACCCTACCAGCCGTCAACAGTTCTTCAAACTCAGTCTTAATTTTCGGCGTGACACTAACAATGGCATCTTCTAGCCAATGATGTAGCAGATAGTCTTTTAACCTTGGCGCAGCCGTCGGCAAAATTCCCAGTGGTATCCAAATCGGCAAACTATTGGTGTTCTCCAATATCCAGAAAGCAATCCTTTGTAGAATCGTGGTTTTTCCCGCGCCCGGTTCACCAATGATTGCAACATTCTTGCTTGGCTCTGATTTCAGGACTTTGGTAAGAAAATCCTTGTACTCAAGTTTTTCAGTTTCCTCGTACTCTGGCTTGTACGATTGGGATTGTTTAGGATTATCATCTCCGTTCCGCTTGTCTGGTTTCTTGCGTTCGACTAATACCAAATCCACGCAAATCTGATTGATATCAAATAACATCTCATCCGCACGCATCAATCGATTAGTCGTTAGTTGCTTCTGCTTTTCCAACTTGGTGCGACATACATCCCGCCAGTCAATCTCAGGCTGTGCAGCTTCATCGTGATCCTTTGATTTCTTGTAAGTCGCCTCTAACGCTTTGGATTTAGCTGTTCTGCTACTATCCCACACTCGATCAAACTCTTCCCGATTTCTTTGTGCGTCTGTACTCCAAAGCTTGAGCGCGAAAGACCCAATTTCTGAACCTTGTCCTCGTTTAAGGCGTCTGTCGTCCCAAATTTGGAGATTTTCTAGGCTTTTGATAACTTCGGTTAATTCATGTTTTTTTAATTGCGCCAGACTCTCAAGGAATCTCCGCCTTGTTTTCACTACAAAATTAGGTCTGCCAGTATCTTTATCAGTTTCCCATTTAATTTCAAAATTAGACGAATTCTCAGCTTGAGTCAGTAGAACTTCTATAAAGCGCCACACGCGCTCTTGCAGAACTCGTCCCTTGGTCGGTTGGCGCATGAGCGAAGTTTATATAGTTCCAAAAAAAGTTTGGGCTACCTCAAACCAAGGATCTACCCCAAACCTATTTTAACCCCGATTTCAAAAGGCTTCTAGCGATGACACAATGGCAGTTGCTTTGCTCTACGACCCCAAAGAGAGCCTTGATTCAACGACATTTCAAGGTTCTCACTATGAACAACTCTCAACGAACCCAATCGACCAATGGCACGGAGATCACAAAAAATGACAAAAGTCAACAAAAACAACAAAGGTTTTTGCGGCGAGTCATCACTGGCGCACTCGTCGCGCAAGCCGCACTTATCGGTGTGGAAGGCAATCTTGATGTACTCTCAGGTCAACCCGTACTAGATATTATCCCAGGGATGATCACTCAGGGTGTTGAACTGATACTCAAAACCCAAGGTGTACAAAAAAGATTGAAAACGCGCGATCGCAACTGCAACTCCTGTTCCGACTAATATCTTTAGGACTTACGCAAAAGCTATATCTGTAGGGTGTGTTAGCGTATCGTAACGCACCTTAACCAATATATATGGTGTGGCTGCGTAAGTCCTGATCTTGCATCTTTGCCAGTAAGCCCCGACACCCGATAATCCAAGCTTTGTAGACTAAAACTCTTATCCAGTCAGCTAAAGCTGACTTTCGCTTTTAGCCTTGGGTTTAAACCCAAGGCGGTTTAATGCTACGGTGCCATAACGTTATTCGGAAACTTTCCAATCACATTACCCGCAGGCGTATATTGGCAAACCACATAGAAGGCATTGTACTGAGTCCCTTGAATCGTTTTAACGCCCCGTGCCGCACCACATTCTAATTGGGTACTATTCTTCCACACCACCTGAGTAAAATGCCCTGTTTCCGAAGAAAATCCAGGATTGGCATAGTCATAGTCTGAAACCTCGTTGTACCAACTTGTAACCGCTTGGTTCGCCAGGGTAGCAGCGTCTACAGAGGATGCTGTCGTGTACGAAACATAGATGTTTTCTCCTGCATCCGAGTTACTGTGTTCAAAAACGCCATTGCTTGCCAGATACTCTGCCCAGTTTTGAGCGCTGTTGTTCAGGGAATTACTCAGAGTCATATCTGGACTATTATGCGTGTTCCGATAGGTATTGTGCTGAGACAAAGCTGTGCTACGCAATGTACCTAAGTTTATCCCTGTCTGCCCATTAACTGGGTTACTGCTGATTATCCCGAAGGGAATCATCGTCGCCAAGCCGAGACAAATACCTTTAATGAATTGCTGCTGATTCATATAGACTACTCCCGTCTGCGGATGGAAAAAATTTGTATATCCAAGCTAACTGAACAATTGGCTTATGGCGTGTTTATTTACAATAATTAATGTTGCAGCGTGAGAGTTTCATTTTTTTGAGGTTATATAACAATTAAAGTGGCGGCGAGATGGGCATCCTGTTTAATTTAATTGGGATATTTTCAGATAAAAATTGGACGCACAACTTTGAGAACTTCATGTTTGAGTTTAGCAAATAGGGTCATCGGTCGAGTTTCTATAGAGACATAGCCCGTCATTCCCGGTTTCATCGGATTGCTATCGTCATTGGTAATCGAAAGTCGTACTGTCCATATCGGTTTAATTTGATTTTCATCGGATTGCAGGGCTGAGGAAATATTTTCTACCGATGTAGTATAAGGTTGCAGTTCTCCTTGTTTGTAGAATTTAACTTGATCGCCTTGGAGGATAAACTTTTCATCTTCTTGGCGAATCTTGGCAATGACGGTTAAGTCAGATAAATCAACAATTTCCATGATTTTCTGACCCGCAGGATGCCAAGTATTTTTCAGCAAGTCCAAGTCTTCGGTGATGATAGTTCCCGTTGTATCTGCGACCAAAATCAGTTGGTCTCGCCGGGATAGTTGACGCTGAACTTCTGCGGTTAATTCTTCGATTTGACGCTGACGATCCTTAACCACAAGTTGGGCGGCGTTTAGGTTTTCCTCGACGGATATTCTGGCGGCGGTGGCGGCGTTTAATTCAGCTTGGGCGAGGGTGAATTTATCGTTAAGTTCTTTGACAAAAGATTGAATTTGGGCTTGTTTTCTGCTAATTAAACTGGTAAGTTCAGCGAGTTCAGCTTTGCGGCTATAGGTATCATCTAGAAGTTCATCAACCCGAATCGCTGGAATTACAGAACTCCCCGCTTCTTGGTTCACAGCTTTAATGGTTTTCAGACGCTGCTGGCGAATTGTGAGACTGGCAGAAAGTTGGTCTTTTTTCTGGTAAAGTCCTTCAATATCCCGTTCTAATGCTTGAATTTGGGGGGGAGAATTGCCTTGGTGAATGCTAGTAAGTTCTTGTTGAACTCGATTCGCCGCTTGACGGGCATTGTCTTCTAGAACTAGCATTTCAGCATGGTTAGCTCGTAAATCTTCAACTAATCGCAAGGCGTCTTGTAGGGCGGATTGGGCTTTTCCCAGTTCAGTTTGGGCATTGGCGATCGCGCTTTCTATTTCCTGGCTTTCTAATTGTACGAGTTTATCACCTTTGCGGACAGGTTGATTGGGTTTCACATAGATTTGTTTAATCACACCAGCCACTTTTAAGGTAACATCTTGGCGGGCGTTGGAGGTAGAGGTGATATCGGCTTCTCCGCGTACTGAGTGAGGAAATTCGGGGATAAAGGTAACGTATCCGACACCTGCCATGATTGCGGTAATTAGGAGCCATTTTTTCAGGTTAACAGAGGTTCGCTTTTCCGGTTTGGGTAAAGCGGAGGAATCTGAGGCTGGTTGTACTGGGGGTTTAGGTTGTGGTGGCACAACTTTGAGTTGATTTTGGCGGGAATTAATGGAAGTGTTCATGATGAGATAATCCTCAATTGAATTTTTTGGTCGGGGCGGGTGTCATTATTATCATTTTTCACCTCACCCAGAATTAACAATAATTTAGAGGTTCTGTAGGGGCGGGTTTCACGATTATCCTTTCGTCTCTCACCCAGATGTGACTAAACCCGCCCTGACTAAACACCGCAGGAATACCAATCATTGATCGCGGGGAAAATAGAAATAAATCGCCCAGAGAACCAACAAACTCATCGCCAGAGTTGGAATATTGGCAAAACTCCAGCCTACTATTCGATAGAGAATAAATCCGAAAACGAATTGCAGATAGAGAAAACTAAACGGGGCATAAGCTGCCAGAATCCAGGCGTCGCGGCGACGCTCTTGAATCGGTTTCCGTCGCAGCAGATTGCCGTAAAACTTAAAGGAACGACTGCGTAAATTATTAATTCCGGTTAAAGCGACGGCGAGATAATAGCCATCAAATTTAGCCAGGGGATTGAGGTTAAGGGCAACGGTGAATAATGCCGCCCCCATTAATAAATAAGTGGTAGTAAATAGCCAACTCCCGGATACAGAACCATTCCATAACCAAAGCGCGATCGCGGCAATAATCAGTTGACAGAGAACCCCAGCGGCGACAACCAGAACTCGTTGATATTGTTTCACCAGACAATAGGCATCGCTGGTGTTTGTATACGCCGCAGGCATAAGAAACATGAAAAATAGTCCCATTTCTGAGACTTGCAGATTTAGGTGAGGAACTTGATTGGCATAATGTTTTAGGGTGAAAGCATGACCGAGTTCGTGGAGGGATACCACGAGTAAGGCGAGAAGAATAAAGGGGAGAAATAAGTTGCTACCCTCTGTGGTGATTAGTTTTTGTCCAATCGCTAAAATTTCCTGGTGCTGGTGGAGTCCAATAATTAGGGAAACGGTTAAAAATAGACCTAATGTGAGAGCAAAATGCTTTGTCCAAATCCAGGACAGGTTATTAACATGACGGCTTAACCAAGGATCAGGATTAAACAGGGGAATGCGGAAGTATAAGAGTTGTAAGGGGGTGAATTTGCCTCGGCGGGGTTTCGGGGGTTTGGTTCCTTCTAGCATGGCGGTGGCGGCGAGTTGTTGCAGGAGAGTTCGCAGTTGGTTGGGAGGAATGTTATAGGTTTGGCAGATAGCATTGGGGGATAGGTGTTCGAGGGCGTTAATTATAGTTTTTGTCTGATTGTTGAGTTGGAGAAAGGTTCTATCTTCGGGGTTACGAAGTATCCAATAGTTGTCGGTGTGTTGAATCCATTGCAGGCTGGATTTGAGATGGGGGTGATTGGGATTTTGGTGTGAGGATGGGGTATATTTGGGCTGGTTTAGGTGGGAGGATTCTAGGGCGAGAATGTTGAGGGTGATTAATTTTTGCAGGAGTTGTTTGACGAAATTGGGTGGGAGGGTTTTGCCGAGTTTCTGTTGGATTTGGTTGACGGTATAATGTCCGGTGAAATAGCGCAGGGCTTGGGCTTCTGGGGGAGAGAATTGGTGGTGATGGTGGTTATCTGGGGTGTGGAGGATGAATTGGTTGGAGTCTCGTTGTTGGCTGAGTTTCCAGTAGGTTGTTATATCGGGACAAATCCAGTTGTTATCCATAGTTTGTTGGTTTCGGATAAACAAATAGGGGTGAGGATCAGGGGGGTTGGTAATATCGCTTGGATAGGATAAACCTAACCCCCCCAGCCCCCCTTCCCTGACAGGGAAGGGGGGAGTATTACTTAATTACTTAATAAATCGGGGAGTATTACTTGATAGTCGGGGACTCTTACTCCCCTCTCCTTGCAGGAGAGGGGTTGGGGGAGAGGTTTCCCTTCTAGTATTGGGAATGTTGGAGGGTAGATACATTGCCTTGATCATAGCTACAACTGATTATGTGAATTTTCTGTAGGGGCGGGTTTAGGTGCTTAATTTTGATGTTATTGATCAGGTTTCAACAAAACCCGCCCGGACTCAAAATGGAGGTGTGTTTTAGGCGATCGCTCTTTTGATCAGGGATTAGCGCTAACCGGGAGGGAGAGGGCGATCACCTGGAAGCCCAGGTATTTGTAGGGGCGGGTTTAGGTGTTTAATTTTGATGTTATTGATCAGGTTTCAACAAAACCCGCCCTGTCTCAAAATGGAGGTGTGTTTTAGGCGATCGCTCTTTTGATCAGGGATTGGCGCTAACCGGGAGGGAGAGGGCGATCGCACCCTGGGGATAGAGAAAGTGCGATCGCGTGTTTTTCGCCAGTTAGAACATCAGAAAAACCTTTAGTAGTGATTAAACCCACTAAAAATCAATATAGTTCCTGGGGTTTTGTGCTGAGTTATTGACACGGATTTCAAAATGGAGGTGATTTCCGGTGGAGTTACCTGTAGTACCTACATTACCAATGTGAGTTCCTGCACTTACTGTCTGTCCAGGACTAACATTGATACTGGATAAGTGTGCATAGCGCGTCTCTAGACCATTACCGTGATCGATTTTGATGTAGTTACCATAACCCGTAGTATCCCAACCAGCAATGACAACTGTACCGCCTTTAGCTGCTTTAACAGGAGGAGTGTTACCATAACCTGTTGCTAAATCAATTCCATTATGGCTCGGTCGTTGCGGATCGTGATAATCTCCTCCTGGTACAATCGTATACCAACTATTACCAAGAGGATGTTGCCAAGATGTAGGTTGGGGTTCGGGGTTAGGAGGAGGTGTAACAGGTGTTCCAGGACCCGTTGTATAACCAACAGGTAAATAGACTGACATCCCAACTTGCAGTCGCGTCGCTTCCGCCTCAGTAAATGTACTACCATCGGCTTTGGTAATTTCCCGCCAGCGACTACCATCGTTTAAGTATCGCTGGGCAATCCCCCAAAGGGTATCTCCAGACTTAATAATATACTGTTGCTGTTCACCCGGACTGGCGGGAGGTTCATTGAGCGAATTGTCGGGGCTACCATTAACAATCGCGGCTGAAATCCACTCATTGCTTCCCTGTATTTTGTACCATTTGTCTGTTGCAGTTCCTAAGCTAGGGAAGGAAATAAACTCACCCGTCGCGACTTGATCAAAGGTAACTATTTCACCATAGTTTCGGGTTCCCACAAGAGAATTACCCGTACTCGGTCCAGAGCGAACATTTGCGCCAATGGTGGCAATGATTCGACCTGTAAAGGAAGTGGGAGTATTATTATCTCCAGGGTTCTCGCTAGGTGGTGGAGCAGGTGCAGAAACTTCCTGGGGAATCTGAATGGTACTACCTGTAGAGATAAAATTGGGGTTAGCAATACCATTGTGTTGTGCAATGAAATTGTAATAAGTGGCAGAACTATTCCCCATTGTCCAAAGAGCAATTCCTGAGAGTGTATCACCGGATTGAATGGTATAAGGAACCCAGTCATAGTATTTACCCATAAAGGGAGTCGATGCTGCCCGTTCCCCTGGTGTAAATTGTCCTTCTCCACTCCAACTTTCAGGAATGAGACTGGAGGGAGCATAATGAGTTTCTGGCTGCGTAGCCTTCGCCAGATTGACAGCCGCCGCCATGTTCAACAACCCTGTACCTGTTTCTGAGTTCCAGTTGGGTGTGCCTAAATCTGTTGCTGTATCCTTGAGAATATCAATCACTTGACGATAACTCAGTTCAGGATTCGCCGCCCAAATTTGCGATGCGGCTCCCGTCACATTGGCAGTTGCTACCGAGGTTCCCGCCATTGTTCCTATACCTTCATCCGTCAATGATAGGGTGGGATTGTCAATTGTCCCCCCGTTAGCCATAATGTCTAAACCATTACCGTAGCTCGAATAATTACTCCGCTCAAATCCTTGCCAAACTGATGTATTCGGGTCAAACTGTTCGGCTGCACCAACCGTAATAATATTGTCAAACTCCTGAGAAGCCTGTCCCAATGCGGACATCACGCCGCCATCATTTCCCGCCGCCACCACTAGCATGACATTATTTTGACGCGCATACTCGATCGCGGATCGTTCTTCAGGCGTAAATTCATAACGAGTGGTAACATTTCCATCCGCATCAATTTGGGTTAAATCCATACTCAAGTTAACCACAGCATTGGGTTGTCCCGATTCTTGAGCCGCATCAACAAATTCCACTAATGATTCTGCCCACTTGCCAGAACCAACAGCACGTCCAACCCAAAGCGGCGCATCATCATTAATCCCTTCAACGCCAATATCGTTATCTTGAGTCGCCCCAATAATTCCTAACACATGAGTGCCATGTTCATTCCCTTCACCAGCTTCCATTAGAGGGTTATTATCGCCATCAATCCGGTCTTGCCCTAAACTGATTCGGCTATAGTCAATATCAGGATTATTGTCACTGAAGCCTGTATCAATAATGCCGACTAACGGCTGATTTTCCTGGAAAAACTCATACTCGATAGGTTCAGCCAGTTCAGAATCTGTTGTCGGTTCGGTGATAATTTCACTGGTGTTAACGGGTTCATCGATAACAACATCCGTTGATTCATCAGTCGTGGGTTCGGTAACGATTTCACCCTCATCGATTGAACTATCATCAGTTAATAGTCCACCATCATCAGGGGTATCTGGAGTAATATAAGGTCTGGCATACTCAATCAACGCTTCACCCATATCCGTACCGCGCCAATCGTGATTGGGGTCAACCACGTCATCCATCAACGCGGCTTTACCTGTCGCCCCCCGCACCTGGAAAACAATATCGTTATAATCCTGGTCATTCCAATCAGCATCTACGCGCAAATCTTCCATGACAAACGTGCTACCATCGCCCGTAACATCGGCGATTTGTCCGCTATGGAAGGCATCTTCTGGATTTGCCGTTGCCATGGAAAATAGGGGACGCACTGCACCCCCCGCATCCGGATTATCAAATACTTGCTGCACTGTACCATTGGGTACTAGCATTACACCAAATTCATCTCCTGGACGCATTTGGACTGTTTTTACACCCAAATAGTCGCCAGCATTGTTATCCGCTTCTCCAAGTTCACCGGAAAAGCGTGCGCCTTCTGTTTGATCCGCAATGGCTATATGACCTAATTCTGAATCACTCAATGCACGAGAGGCGGCTTCCTGGATAAATTCCTCTGAACCGGGTTCAAATTCATTCATGCCATCTAAACTAAAGAGGGCTAATTCTCCCTGATAGCTACCCCCATCAAAGAGGAAATCAATACTCACCTCCCCGGTTTCACCGACGGTGAATGTGCCAGACTCAAAGGTGGGATTGATAAAGGGAATGTCTTCTAGTTGATCCGTTAACAGTGGCGTCTCTGGCGTCGTTTCGGCACTGCTATCATCGGTATCTTCCGGGGTTACATCAACATCCCCATCCATATTACTAAAGGTTTGACTGTCCCCATCAGAGATATCCCACTCCTCACCCAACTCTGGGAGTTCGGGGGTATCAATGTCCATTGTCGCTAAGTCGGGTGTCTCATCGATGCCATCCACTAAACCACTGGGGGTGTACATGGGTTCGAGGATAAACGCCTGTAGCAATACGGGAGACTTGTCATCCTGGGATTGGTGATTAGGCGGTGATTTTGAGCCGAATAAACCATTCCAAAAACTCGTCAGCCATCGGAAAACACCATTGTGCGATCGCGCCTTGGTGCTGGATGCTGGAGACGGTACCGTGGCTGTATGTTTGCTTGTCGCTACATCTAAACGCTTCATAGAATTATTGTCCTTTGCGGTGAAATCCTTCTGTTTACCTGTCATTTACTGGGTCTATCTTTTTTGTCTATAGGCAGTTTTTTTTACAAAACTTCACACTAAGACCCAAAAAATTTGAGGATTCGACAAAAAATTTCCAATTCTCAGGGATAACTAAGAGTAGGGACAGGTTTGCATCGAATCATGAGGCGCGTTATGACTGAAGAGTTCAACCCGTCAACGTCTGATAACCGCTTACCCGACAACCAACCTGGGAATGTAGAGTCGAGTCATCATCAGACTATCGAGGAACAAATGAGTCAGCTTGTTCAGGAAACCTGCAAGCATCCTCCCAATAGCAGCCAGCGACGAAAAGGGTTAAGTCAGCTAATTCGGCTGATTGACAAATCCGGTAAGCTGTGGCGGAAATACACGCCTTACTATGAAGATGCGCTGCAAATGATGTGGCAACATCTGTGCCGGAATCTCTGTGAAGCCCCAAGAGGCGGGCAATATGACCCCAGTCGCGGGAGTGTCACAACTTGGTTGAATTGGTATCTTAAGCGGCGGCTGCAAGATTTGCGATCACAGGCGGAAGCAGAGAAGAAAAGGCGAACCTTTCCCCAATCATCCGATGCACAGGAAACCCTTAATTTTATCGAAAATATAGCGGCTGATCCTGATATTCCCCCGATTCTAGAAGAAACCCGCCATTGGGCAGAAACTGATCCTGATGGGGAGTTAAATGGCGTTCATATTAAAGGACGTCCGGATATAACCTGTCAAGTGTTAATTCTGCGTCGCTTACCGCCAGAAGCCAGTTGGAAAACCCTAGCCGATGAGTTTAACTGTTCCCTGCCAACTTTGGCTGGCTTTTACAAAAAACAATGCCGCCCTCGTTTGCGAAAATTTGGCAAATCTCAGGGGTATTTGTAAATAGTCCTCAAACCCTTACAAAGGACGAATGACGAATGACGAATGACAAATGACAAATGACGAATGACGATTTCTACCGTTAACTTTTATTGTGTTCACCTACTTAAAAGAGTTCAGTTTATTTCTAGTCCCGGAATTCGGGGACGGAGT
Source organism: Coleofasciculus sp. E2-BRE-01 (assembly GCF_040221695.1). Taxonomy (NCBI): domain Bacteria; kingdom Bacillati; phylum Cyanobacteriota; class Cyanophyceae; order Coleofasciculales; family Coleofasciculaceae; genus Coleofasciculus; species Coleofasciculus sp. E2-BRE-01. The sequence goes on from NZ_JAVKEA010000158.1 coordinate 38,929, forward strand.
GTAACCTATTATGGCTAACCTACAAATGCTCAATGAAACAGTCTTACCTATGCCAATTACCCGCAAAGCCATTCAGACGGCTGAACAATTTGCGGCGGCAATTCCCAATCAGCAAAAATCTGAACAGGTTTATTTGAATACCCTGGCAGTACAGGCGGTGCATGACTATTTACAATTAATGGGGATTGACACCAATTTGCAGCAAAGTGATAGCTGGAATCCTGTGGTGCGGATGTGTGAGGATGTGGCTGATTTGATGGTGACGGGATTGGGAAAATTGGAATGTCGTCCAGTTCTCTCAAACATGCTCCCAGACTTGAATACATCCCTTCAATCATCCACTGTGCCACTCTGCCCCATTCCCCTAGAAGTGCAGGATGAACGCATTGGTTATGTAGTGGTAGACATTAATCAACAGACCAAAAAAGCCACGCTGCTGGGATTTACTAAAACGGCGGGAACGGGTGAATTATTCTGGCATCAACTGGAATCTGTGGATGCTTTATTAGACCATCTGGACAGTCTGACACAACCCCAAGTTCGCTTGAGTCAGTGGTTAGAAAATGTCTTTGAAACCAATTGGCAAGATGCAACATCCCTACTAGAAACAACCACCAATCCGGCATCCCCCCAGCGCCGGGATTATCGGTTGAATTTGGGTCAATGGTTTGGGCATATTTTTGATCAGGGATGGCAGGCGATTGAACAGGTATTGGGGGCTAAACCTAATCTTCAACCTCAATTTCGCGGTGGGTTAGCCTCGACAACTTCTAGAGGACAACGGGGACTGCAATTGCTGCCAGAAGCCGATGTGATGCGGGCAAAGTTGCTGGATTTGGGGCTACAGTTGGGAACTAAAATGATTGCCCTGCTGGTGGCATTAACCCAAGAAACGGATGGCAGAATTAGTTTGGTTGTGCAAGTTTATCCGGCAATGGGGGAGGCGTATTTATCTCCTCACCTGAAACTCATTTTACAGTCTGATCCGGGGGAGGTTCTCCAGGAAGTGGAATCGAGAGGTCAAGATATCTGTATTCAATTGCGACCGTTTAAAGTTGAACCTGGAACTCATTTTAGTTTACAACTAATTCTGGGTGACGTGAGTATTACTGAATCCTTTGTTGTCTGATTGTTGCCCCCATTACCGCTATGAGTGAGTTAGTCGTCTTAAATTTAGGACAAGGGGATTTTAATCAGGGATTTCCTTCAGTTACGGCACGGTTGGGACAACCGGGAAATCTGGGGATGCAAATGAGTGGTTCTTTGCCGCCAGCACCGGAAATTCCGCAACTGTACACCAATTGGCGACTCCTTTATCAGTTACTTTATCGCCAGAATAAACGTTCCCCTATCGAAGTTGCTCCCTCTGGGATTACCAATATTTCTGATGGCGCGTTTGGTGAGATTACTCAGCGGTTAGAAACCAGTATTAATGGGTGGTTGGCGGCGGCGGGATTTCAGGGGATTGAGTCGCAACTGAGAACTCAATTAAGTCCGAGTCAACAGATTCAGATTATTGTTGAAAGTGATAATGATCAGGTATGGCGACTCCCTTGGCATCTCTGGAACTTGGCAAAACAGGATTTCCCTTATGCTGAAGTTTGTTTGAGTAGTTCTAACTATCCCGCCCCAATTCGGCAACGGTTTAAGCCTGCGGGTGCGGCGGTAAAATTGCTAGTGATTCTGGGGGATAGTCGCGGACTTAATCTTAAGAAAGATTGGCGTCTGCTACGACAGTTGCCGGGGGTAGACGCGAAGTTGCTGGTGGAACCGGAACGGGAGGAATTAAATGATCAACTGTGGCAAGCTGGGTGGGATATTGTAGTCTTTGCTGGACATAGTGTGAGTGATGAAAATGCCCAAAATGGACGGATTTTTATTAATCAAAATACACAGCATAATAGTTTAACCATTTATGAGTTACAAGAAGCCCTGAGTCGGGCAATTGAGCGGGGATTACAGTTGGTTATTTTTAACTCCTGTGATGGGTTGGGATTGGTGCGAGATTTAGCCGCCGCCCGAATTCCTTTACCGCCAACCATTGCCATGCGGGAACCTGTTGTTGATGCTGTGGCTCAAGCGTTTTTACAGTATTTTTTGCGCGAATTTGCTTGGGGAGAACCCTTTCATTTGGCAGTAAGACAGGCGCGGCAACGATTGAAAGGGTTAGAGGATCGATTTCCGGGGGCGAGTTGGTTGCCTGTGATTTGTCAGCATCCGGCGGTGATACCCCTAACGTTGCCGGAATTGCGGGGTTCTGGGCAGTTGCCGAGTCAGGTTTCTGGTGCTGCTATTACTCCTAGATTCCGATTTATTCGTCTGACGTTAAATCGGTTAATTAAGTTTAGCCCAATCCTGGTATTTGGCTGTATTAGCAGCTACGTTTTAGCCGGGGATTGGATAGCAACGTCTCTGGATCAATTGGGCGTAGAAAAGCACCAAAACGGGCAGCTTTGGCAAGCTCAAATTTACTACCGCACCGCCACCTGGTTTAATCCTAGTTATGCCAATCCTCACTATAATTTAGCCTATCTCTGTGATAAAGACCTAAATGATGTGAATTGTGCCTTTCAAGGATACCAACAGGCAGCGCTACGGGGACTACCAGAAGGCTATGCTCAAGTGGCTCGTTTGCAGATTATTGATGATAACCATAGAGAAGCGTTATCGGCGATTCATCAATGTTTACAATTGACGGACTATGATGCCGTCAAAGCCGCCTGCTTTAAAAATTTAGGTTGGATATTATTAAAAGAAGAGAATTTAATCGCAGCGGAAAAAAATCTGCGCCAAGCGATTGAATTAGAAGTCGATAGCCCGCATTCCCACTGTCTCTTGGCTCAAGTTTTAGACGCTAAGGGGAGAGAACAAGCGGCGCTGACAGCCTGGAAGAATACACTGAAGTATTCACAACATCGGGTTCCGGAACAACATGACTGTATTAGTTGGGCAAACCAACGTGTAGAAACCGGGGGAAATTGATGAAATCTCAACAGTTTATGGCAATGAGTCTGAGTTTACTGGCGATGATTGGGTTAACAGCGCCACGTTGGAAAATGGGCATCGCTTTAGCCACATCCCGGAGACTTGCCAATGGACAAATTATTCAAATTCAAGGTGAGGTACAGATAGAGCGATCGCATGGTAGTATCTTATCCCCAAGTCCGGGAACCTATCTGTATCCTGGAGATCAACTGCTGACAACAAACGGGGCGCAGGTTTTGGTGTACTGTGCGGATTCAACCCAGTGGGTGGTATCGGCGGGGGAACAGCAGTTGAATCGCTGCGCCAGGGAAACTGAGGAGGATAAATGTAACAGCAGTTTGGTGGATTGTCCCGATCGCGGTGATAAAATTGCTTGGAGTAATGCGCCTATCCCTTACCTGATCAGTCCCCGTCGCACGGCGTTACTGACTCAGCAACCGACGCTACGCTGGAATCGGGTACCGGGGGCGACGAGTTACACCGTCACCGTAGAAGGGGTGACGCCGAAGGGTGAGATGGTGGCAAATTGGACAACTGAGGTAAGTGAGACGCAAGTAGCTTATCCGGGGGAGTCACCTCTGAATCCCGGTGTTGAATATTTAGCCATCATCCAAGCTAACCCAGGGGCGTCATCCTTAGACGAACCCTCTCGACCGGGAGGACTTCATTTTACTGTACTCGATCCCGCTCAAGCTGAGATTGTTCGCGACAAAGCCGCCGAAATTAGCCAACAAGACTGGGAAGACTCAGCCAAAGCCCTAGCACAGGTTCAGCTATATGCAGAGAACCACCTGATTGCGGCTGCGATCGCGCTTTTGGAAGAGTTAGTGGCTAGTGGGGTGGAATCAGCCCCGATTTATCGCCGTTTAGGGGAACTCTATTTGGATGAGTTGGCGCTAGTGCCCCAAGCTAATACTTACTATACCAAAGCGGTGGCGTTAGTCAATCCAAATGATTTAGAAGAACAAGCCGCCGGATTAGAGGGGTTGGCACAAACCCAGTTGGCATTAGATCAAAACGATGCCGCGATTCGTTCGTTTAATTTGGCTTTGGATGTCTATCAACGGTTAGGAGATGGGGAACGGGTGAAACAGTTAGAAACCACGTTGGAGGAATTAATCAATGAATGATAATTTTCACATCTCAAATTGTTCCAGACGCGCCATGGCACGTCTCTACCCCAAGGTTGTCGCGTTCTTTTTTCTGATTCATGAAATTAAATTATGTCCGGACTCTCTTGCTCCCCTCTTGCTCCCCTCTCCCAAGCTTGGGAGAGGGGCTGGGGGTGAGGGCTGGGGGTGAGGGCTATAGCTTAAGTTGACACAGATGAGGACTCATATCCCCTGATAAATTGACCAACCGTCCTATTGAAAATAGTCTTAAAAAGAGAGGCAAACTATGTTTATAAATCAGGTATCGCATTTACTCAGAAACAACCACTCAGCCATCAAAACCATTAGCCGATGGATAGCCGCCATTGCTCTGTTCACACCCTTTAGCGGTGAATGGGTACAAGCCCAATCGATTACAGCAGAAACCGATGGAACTGCGACAACGATTACCATTGATGGCAATCAATTTAATATTGAAGGCAACACGCTTTCGGAAGATGGGGCGAATTTATTCCATAGTTTCCAGGAATTTGGATTAGAGTCGGGTCAAATTGCTAACTTTTTATCGAATCCTGACATTCGCAATATTTTCGGGCGGGTGGTTGGCGGTGACGCTTCAATTATTAACGGATTGATTCAGGTAAGCGGGGGCAATTCTAATTTATTTCTCATGAATCCGGCGGGGATTGTGTTTGGGGAAAATGCGTGGTTGAATGTCCCGGCGGATTTTACAGCAACGACAGCCACAGGGATTGGTTTTGGTGAGGGGAATTGGTTTAATGCGTTTGATGGAAATGAGTATCAGACTTTAGTGGGAAATCCCAGTAGTTTTGCCTTTGATTTAGCGCAACCGGGAAGCGTGCTTAATGCGGGGAATTTAGCGGTAACAGAAGGGCAGAATTTAACCTTACTAGGGGGTACTGTTATCAGCACTGGGGAATTGGCTGCACCGGGAGGAAATATTACAGTTGCGGCGGTTCCGGGGGAAAGTTTGGTCAGGATTAGTCAACCGGGACAGTTATTGAGTTTGGAAATAGCACCGCCACGGGATAATGAGGGGATGTTGCTTCCGGTTGCGCCATTGGATTTGGCGACATTGTTGACAGGGAGTGATGAAACAGGGGAGACAGGGTTAACAGTTCCAGAGGAAACGGTACAGGTAAACGATACAGAATTCAGCGTCGGAAATGGAGACGCGATCGCTAACAGTATAACAGCCCAAACCGCGACATTATCGGCGTCTAACAATTTAATGTTAGTTCCCGTAGGGGCGCACCGACGTGCGCCCTCTTTGGTAACAACAGGAGATTTAAATCTTTTAGCTGAGAATACCGTCTTTGCGCGGGATAATGCGACGAATCGTTTCATCGCCCAAGCTGGCGGGAATTTATACATTCAGGGGAATCAGGGGATTGATATTTGGGCGCTGAATCATCCCCAAACACCGTTTGTGAGTGGCGGAAACCTCAGTTTAGTCAGTAATGGGATTATTTCAGGGGATGCTCATTTTAGCAGTGGGAATAACGTCTCTATTCTAGACTTATCAGGAGAACCTGCTGATTTTGTTAGTTTAAATGATCCAATTTTTACTCAGCCTGGTGACTATATTTCTGGGGGATATACAGGGGCATCCCTTAAGGTAGATACAACTTCAGGAACGGGAAATATTATATTTAATGGAGATGTTGATATCAATGGTAGAGACGAAAATTTTGCAGGTGCTATCCCCAATACAGATGAATTTATTTTGGCAAACTTTCGAGCATTAATTTTACGCTCAGGAGGAAACATTCAGGTAGAAAATATTAACCAAAATCAAACAGCAGGAGGCGCTCCACGTACCGTGATTTTTGAGGCTGTAGGCAACATTTTCACAGGTTCCATTTCAGCCAACGTTTTTGAGAATAATACAGGTGAAATAAAACTGAAGGCAGGAGGCGATATTATTTCAACAGGAAGAATCAGTAATATAATTACATCTGTTGAGGGAAAAAATAGCGATATTACTATAGAAGCTGGCGGCAGTATAACCTTAATAGGGAGCGGTCCAGCTTCTTTCTCAAACAACGGCGGTGGTAATATCAAACTTATGGCTACAGGTGATATCACCATTGATTGCCCTAACTCTTTTTGTATAGAGAGTTTTGCTGGAGGAACTCCAAACGTAACAGCTGTAGGTGATAGTGGCAACATTACCATCATCAGCAAAGAAGGAGCGATAGAGATTAATAACGATGATGGTGGATCTCTAAATGCCTCAAATAGCGGTGATAATCCTGGAGATGTCACTCTCTCTGCTCACACCAATATTACTGTGGGTTCAATTAATACCAACCAAAACACTATCGGTAATGGCGGCACAATTACTATTATTAGTAGAGAAGGCTCTATTGATACCAGTTCAGGTAATCTAACAACTCTTTCTCAGAGTGGGAATGGCGGTAGCATTACTCTTGAGGCTCCTGGCGACATTAAAACCGCTGGTATTGATACGTCTGGTAGTGCCAATGGGGGAGATATCATACTTACCAGCGGTGGTGCTATTGATACATCAGCAGGTATTCTCAATGCCGCAGGTGGTGAAAATGGCGGGAATATAACTCTTTTTGCCCCCCGCGATATTTCCACAGGTGAAATCACCTCATTCTTGAGTGGTTTTAGTGGCAATAGTGGCAACATTACCATTACTAGCGAAAATGGGAATATTGATACCAGCCAAGGCGCACTCATTACCTCCTCGGGTTTGGGAACAGGTGGTAATATTACCCTTAACGCCGCAGATAGCATTACCTCTGCTCAAATTGACGCTATTTCTCAAACAAACCAAGGCGGAGAAATCCAACTTACCGCACCAAACACGATTACTCTCAGTGGCGATATCACCACCAATCAAAATAGCCTAATCTTCAACGGTTCAGTTATCCTCGCTGACGATATTTCTATCACCCTATCGGGTACTGGTGATATTACCTTCCACGACACTATTGATGGAACTCAAAACCTGACTCTCGAAACGGAAAACGGTATTATTGAATTTAACGATATTATCGGTGGCTCAACCCCTCTCAACAATTTAATCATTCAAGGCAATATTACCGATAACCCAATCGGGGTTAACATCACAGCTATCAATAACATTATTACCGATAATCTCACCTCACCCACAGCCATTTCTTTTACCAGTACCCGTGGACAAATCAAAACCGGAGATTTAACCTCACCCGCAGGTATTTCCCTTACCAGCAATAGCGGACAAATTGAAACAGGTATTCTTGATTCCTCTAACCTTAATGATGGCGGTGATATTACCCTCAACGCCCGTGGCAATATAAAAGTCAGCCAGATTAACGCTCAAAGTCTGGGTGATGGCAGAGGTGGAGATGTCGATATTACTACCCCCAGTTATTTCCAAGCCACCGACTCCTTCATCGACCAAAATAACATCAACGCCAGTATTTCTGTCGCTGGGCGTGACAACGGTGGAACCATTATTATTCGCCACGGCGGAGACGGTGAGATTCCCTTTATTGTCGGTAATCCTGATATCAATGGCACAGCAGGCGCGATTACCAGAGATGATGATGCGGGGATACAGACGATTGAACCCACCAGAGACTATTTCTTTACCCACAAACGAGATAGGAATCGGATTCAAATTATCTCAATATTAGGCGAGATTCCCCTTCCCTCTACACCGATACCTGTTCCCGAACCCACACCCAAGCTGGATATTAACCAAAACCCCATTGAATCATTAGCCCTGCGGGTGGGGAATATTATAGAAGCCGATACGGATATTAACCAAAACCCAGAAACTGGCGATTATAGTATTAACTGGACAACCTCTCATAATCCCACCCATACTCTATCCCTAAACGTTAACAACCCCCTACCGCCACTACAAGCCAACCAACAAGATGACATCATTGCTGAAATCGACCAACTCTTTGAAGACCAATATGAAGACTACTTCGGTGAAAACCTCACCGATAAAAACATCACCGCCGAAAGCTTACGCGAAACCCTAAAAACCATCGAAAGTCAAACCGGACAACGAGCCGTCGTTATCTATGTTCGCGCCTTTCCCGACCAACTGCAACTCGTCTTAGTCACCCCCGACACCCCACCCATCCCCAAAACCATCCCCAATATCAACCGCAAAAAACTAGAGCAAGAATTAAAAAAATTCAACCACGCGATTAACAATAACACCAGCCACGCCTACTTACCCACCGCTCAAACCCTCTATAAATGGCTACTTGCTCCCCTAGAAAATGAAATCGAACACCTAGAAATCGATACCCTCATCTTCTCCATGGATGCCGGATTACGCCTAATTCCCCTCGCCGCCCTCCACGACGGACAACAATTCCTAGTGGAAAACTATAGTATCGGGTTTGTTCCCAACTTCAGCCTCACCGATACCAGTTATCAAACCCTAAAAGACGCTCAAGTTTTAGCCATGGGAAGAGACGACTTTTCCAATTCCACCCAAGACGATTTACCCTCTGTTCCCCTAGAATTATCCACCATTGTCGGCAACTTATGGACAGGGGAATCCTTCCAAAACCAAGACTTTACCCTCGATAACCTCCGCACTCAGCGCCGCCAAAAACCCTACAGTATCGTTCACCTCGCCACCCACGCCGACTTTCCCTTAGACGGCGGTAAAGGCGCTTACATCCAACTGTGGGACGAGAAACTAGGATTAGAGGAACTCAGACTCGTCGAATGGTACGCCCCTCCCACCGTCGAACTCCTAACCCTCAGCGCCTGTAAAACCGCTGTCGGCGATGAAAATGCCGAGATGGGATTTGCAGGTTTAGCCATACAAGCCGGGGTCAAATCCGCCCTCGCCAGTCTCTGGAAAGTCAACGATGCTGGCACATTAGCCCTGATGACGGGATTTTATTCCCAACTACGCAAAGACGAAATTACCATCAAAGCCAAAGCCCTGCAACAAGCCCAAATTGCCATGCTGCGGGGAGAGGTGCGGATTGAATCGGGTCAACTGGTGGGAACAGATATAACCGTAAGCCTACCGCAACAGTTGAAAAACCTGAATGATTCCGAACTATCCCATCCCTATTATTGGGCAGGATTCACCATGGTTGGCATTCCTTGGTAATTTCCACGATTTTTTAGGCATAGTTGCACTTTTGGGTCAATGCCTAAGTCCTAATCTGTCTGCCCATTAACCTGAAGATTTAGGCACGATTGTTAACCTGAAGCCCCCGTGCAGATGTACTACACCCAGGCTAAAGCCTTATTCCGTAGTCGTTTGAGGACTAAACCCCCTCAAAAGCTGTACCCATGTAGGGCGGCTAAAAAAGCGCGGAAAGCCGCACGGTGAGGCAGTTTTGATTTCTGGGCTGGGGGAACTTCCGTTAGCAGGGGGGTGTATTCGTTGCACGATTCGAGTGAAGAGAAATAGTATTACAGCACAAAAGTGAAATTTACCGATTATTGACCCTGAGTGTTGATATAATCGCTACTCGAACCACTACCAGGTTGAGGGAAAAAATCATGTCAGACTGGCAGGAAATTACAGGTGGCGTCACAGCACCTAGAGGATATCGTGCATCTGGAATAGTAGCTGGACTTAAGCCTTCAGGACTGCCAGATTTAGCATTGATTGTATCGGATATTGAGGCGATCGCAGCCGGAGTCTTTACCCAGAATCAGGTTTGTGCTGCACCTGTTACCTATTGTCGTCAGCGTTTGCAAAAAAAAGCCAGCGCCCGTGCCATTTTAGTGAACGCTGGTCAAGCGAATGCGGCAACCGGGGAAGCCGGGTGGCAAGATGCTTTGGACTCGGCGAAGGCATTGGCACAAGCCTTGAATATTGCTCCAGAGTCTATCTTATTAGGCTCCACGGGTGTAATTGGACAGCGTATTCGCATGGATGCCCTCCTCGCCGGAATTCCTCAATTGGTGGAAGGCTTATCAGAACTGGGTTCCAATGCTGCTTCCCAAGCGATTATTACGACAGATTTGGTGACAAAATCCATTGCCTTGGAAACCACGATTGACGATCGCCCGGTACGAATTGGCGGGATTGCTAAGGGTTCAGGGATGATTCACCCGAATATGGCAACCCTGTTGGCGTTTGTTACCTGTGATGCGGTAGTGTCTACACCGTTATGGCAAAAAATGTTAAGTCGGGCGGCAGATAAAAGCTTTAATCAAATTACCGTCGATGGCGATACCAGTACCAACGATACCCTGATTGCCTTGGCGAATGGTCAATCCCGCACCTCAGCGATTACAGAAATGGGACCCCATGCCGAAAAGCTAGAGGCGATGCTGACGGCTGTATGCCAACATTTAGCCAAGGCGATCGCACGAGATGGCGAAGGGGCGACGTGTTTGATGGAAGTACAGGTTACAGGCGCACCCAATGATCAAGCCGCCCGTCAAATTGCCCGAACGATTGCGGGTTCATCCCTGGTGAAATCTGCCATATTTGGTCGTGATCCCAACTGGGGAAGAATTGCAGGCGCGGCGGGGCGTGCAGATGTCCCTTTTTCCCAAGAAGCCTTGCGGATTCAGATGGGGGATTTTGTGCTAATGGATAAGGGTCAACCTTTACCCTTTGACCGAGATGCGGCGAGTGCTTATTTGAAAAATGCCGCGACTGGGGCGTATTTGAAAGAGGATACCATTTTAATTTCGGTGAGTATTGGCAATGAGCCGGGTACGGGTAAGGCGTGGGGCTGTGATTTGAGTTATGACTATGTGAAAATTAATGCCGAGTATACGACGTGAGCAGAACATAAGTCCAGATTATCCAGTTCGGGGCGATTAAAATCGCGGAACCACACAAACAAAGGGGCGATTGAAATCGCGGCTACACAAACGAAGTCCGCCTTCGCGGACTGGGTTATAATATCAGGGGTTCAAGAAATATGAGGTCTAATTTTACGCAGTTGTATCTGCATTGTGTTTGGGCAACTTGGGATAGATTGCCTTTGATTACGAGCGATATCCAGGAGGCAGTTCATGCAGCAATTATTGGGGAATGCCAACAGCTAAAATGTACAGTTATTACCTTGGGCGGTATTGAAGATCATGTACATCTATTAATAAGTTTTCCCCCTACTCTAGCGGTTTCCGACTTAATCAAACAAATTAAAGGAAGTTCTTCTCATTTAGTTACACATGAAATTAAGTCAGGGGAATTCTTCAAATGGCAAGGCAGCTACGGCGCGTTCAGTGTTAGCCATGATAATCTTGACCAGATAGCTAACTACATCAGAAATCAGCCGATTCACCATCGACAGAAATCAATAATTCCTACTTGGGAATTAATGGCTAACTGATTAATTAAATCATTCCTCGTAGTGATAAAGCGCGTTGATATAGCAACCGCCACAACGGTTAGGACACTAAACGTGCATCGACGCAATAAGCGGCATTCATCTGATGTCCTAATGACCCTGGCGACTGCTATATGTAAAAAACTGCTTCTATTCGTTTCCGATAAAGTGCAAGTTGTAAGTCCGCGAAGGCGGACTTTGTTTGTGTAGCTGCGAATTCCATTCGCCCAGCTTATTTACTCTACCACCACCCCTCAATTATCATGCTCAAGAAAATCGGCATCATCTGCCTAGCATTCCTGATCGGAATTCTCATCTTTCCCCCTTTAACCTCCGCCCAATCCACCGCCGCTTTAGCCTCACGCCTCTCGCGCCTAGAAACCGAGAACTTCCAGTTGCGATCGCAAATAAACCGCATTGAGTCTCAGCTTGCTACCTTAACTCGGCAAGTTCCCAGCCCAAATCGCCCTCTCAACCCCCCAACGCCAGCACCATCAGTCCCCCCCGGAACCCTGACAGGTGTAGGTTTTTTATTTTAGGGTTGGGACAAGACAAGGAGGACAAGGAAGGAAAGAAGACAAGGGGGGAAAACCGTACAGAATTCGGTTCGGTCAAACTAACTTCTAAAAGCCGAAACGCCCTATTTTTCGT
>NZ_JAVKEA010000159.1:0-4235 GCF_040221695.1 Coleofasciculus sp. E2-BRE-01
GGTGTGAGGTTTTTTCGCCTCCAACAGACAATTCCATCCTGACACCCGACACCCGACACCCGACACCCGACACCCGACACCCGACACCCTTGCTCAACCGAGCTTTCACCTTAAGTTGACACCAATGACCGACGTGCGCCCTTCATTGATGTCAACTTAAGTCTGGCGATTAAAATCGCGGCTAAACAAACAAAGTCCGCCTACGCGGACTATAGAGAATGGCCTTGAGTGCGATCGCGACTATTATTGTCAATGACAATAGATTTCCCAAACAAAGGACTTTTGCCCTCACTTATTTATGCTTCCAGTTTTCGGACATATCCTGGACATGGTGTAAGCGTATTGAGCAAAGATTGGTCGGCTGTCCAGAATTCGGCAGATTCTAGCTCGGCAACGGCTAGAAAAGCAGCATCATAGAGAGTTGCCAAAGAGAACTGTTGGGCAATCGCCCATGTTTTTGCACGGATAGCATTGCTATCGAGGTACTCAACAGGCATCTGGCAGAAATCATCATAAAACCCTGTAGCCTGGGAAGTGGTAATTGCTCCCAACCTTACTTTTTTTCGCAATACTGAGCCAACTTCAGTCCATGCAAATGCTGGAGCAACCAAACGCTCATTCGATGTCAGCAAGGGAAGGATCAAGTTTCTGGCTTGGGGTTGCAATGTCTCAGGTATCAAATAAGGAATCCAAACGCTGGTGTCGATACACTTAGTCACGTCGTCCCTCACCCGATCGCAGCTGATGAATCAAGTCCACAGAACTTGATTGAATTCCTGTTTTGGCTTCTACTTCAGCACTACGAGTCACAATGCGTTGATGGGCTGCCAGCGATCGCCGCCGTCGCACCTCGCGGTTGATTGCTTCAACCACCATCTCGTTAAAAGACTCACTGCCCTCTCGAAATTGCCTTGCTTGCTCAAGCAAATCGGCGGGAATACGGATAGTTACAGCTTCTCGCTCCATAGTTACAGCCTGTGCAATCATAAAATGATATCAACTAACGTAACTATTTTCTGAACAGTCTGCAACAGTCATAAACCCACAACTAATGCCTACCACGAATCAGTTATCAGTTGGCACTGATTTAGTGGAGGCTTCATACTCACAGGATAGCGACCAATTAGGCTGGGAACAGGAAGCATATTACCTTTGTAGGCTGGGTTGAGGAAAGAAACGAAATTTCCTTGGGTATTCTGTAATCCGCTACAATAGGCGTCATGCCATCAACAAAAACACCTGCCAACTCCTCCAGCCAATTCCTCAAACGCCAAGCCGCGTCGCTGCTACTGTATCAATCAGTTTTCCGTAACGACGTGGGACGAGCTTTTATCCATATTTTGCAAACCTTAAGCAAGGGTGAAGCTGAACAAACTGCTTGCTTGGTAGCTTATGGTAACTGGTTCAAAACGTTAGCCGCCCACGGAGAAAGTTGGCAAGATTATCTGATTCGGCAAATTCTCCAAGACGATAATCCCTTTACTCAGCAAGTACAACGGGTAGCCTTGCAAGATTTACCCCCAGCCCTAGTCACGGCGGCTCAACAGGATTTACACGCCTTACAACATCTTTCTGAATGTAGCGCCGAACAGCTAAGTCGGTGGGTGCAAAAAGCCTCTCAGTTAGAAGCACAGCCTGTTTCTTGGAATCTGGAAACGGTGCAGCCTACATTTCTACACCAACAGAGTGATTGGACAGAATCTCTCGAGGAATTAGCCGCCCACTATCAGCAACATGGTACAGGGTTATTTGCCCAATATCATGCTCTGCGTTGGCAGTCGGGTCAATTGGTTGGTATCGCCCACCCTGATCCGATTCAGTTAACCCAATTGGTGGGTTATGAGTCTCAACAAGCCGCGTTAGTTAAAAATACAGAATTTTTACTCGCCGATTATCCAGCGTTACATGTCTTACTTTATGGCAGTCGTGGCACAGGAAAGTCGTCATTAGTCAAGGGGTTATTACAAAATTATAAGAATCAGGGACTGCGGTTGATTGAAGTTGCCAAGTCTGACTTAAACGATTTACCGATGATTGTGGAGCAATTGCGAGACGTACCGCAGAAGTTTATCATCTTTGTAGATGACCTCTCCTTTGAAGAAGACGACGATGCATTCAAAGCCTTAAAAGTCGTCTTAGAAGGGGGTGTCACCGCCCGTTCCCAAAATGTAGTCGTTTATGCCACCTCCAATCGACGCCACTTAGTACGGGAATTTTTTGCCGATCGCCCTCGTCCCAGCGATAATGATGAAATCCATGCTTGGGATACCTTACAGGAAAAATTATCCTTTAGCGATCGCTTCGGCTTAACCCTGACCTTTGAACCAGCCAACCAAGACGCTTATCTCAACATTGTCTATCATTTAGCCCAACAAGCCAACATAAACTTACCCCAAAATGACTTAAAATCCCGTGCCATTCAATGGGCAACCCGCCACAATGGACGTTCTGGACGCAGCGCCCGCCAATTTGTTGATTTTCTCAGCGCTGATTTAGGGATTCGTCCTTTGGATAGGGTAGAAGGGTAGCAGGATGCAAAAGTTATATCGTATTGTAGGGGCGGGTTTAGCCGTTTAATTGATGGGTATACCGATAACTGATCAACAAAACCCGCCCTCTTTTCGTTTAGATTTGAGACATAAGACCAATGACAAATGACATAAGACCAATAACAAATGACATAAGACCAATGACGAATGACCAATGAACCAACTTGTTAATCAAATGCTTCTTGGTACAGTTGCTTTTACAGTCAGCGTGGGTGTGGGATTGTTCGTTAACCCCAACAAAGCCTTGGTTAATGGAGTCGTTACCGTTGTCGCAAGTTATGCTGGCGTTACTGTAGCAGATAGGCGACGCCTCCAAGCAGAAAAACAGCGCAAAAACGCTTTACTCAATCAAATCCAAGAATTTGAGGAAGAAGAAAGCCTGCTGTATGCATCACTCATGCAGGGAAGGGAAACTCAACACCAACTCGAAGCCAGTATCAATGCATTACAAACGGAACGAAGTCAGCTTCTGAATCGCGTGTCTGAACTGCATAACCAACGAAATAGCCTGTATCAAGAAATCCGTGAAATTCAACAGCACAAGCAGGAACACCTAGAGGAAGTGAGTACCTTGCGATCGCAAATTCAGCAGATAGAGAAACACCAAAGCGAACTGAATCAATCCCTTTGGGCAAAAACGGCTCAAATCCAACCAGCGGAAACTCGCTTAAATCACTTACATACTGAACTCGAACAGCTTCAAACTGAAATAGCCGATAAACTGCATCACCACGAACATCTTAGTCAAGACTTAGCCGAACTAGAACACCGTAAGCAAGACTTAGGCGGCGAAGCTTACGACTTACATACCCAAATTCAAGCCTTAAAACAACGTTTAGAGCAACTGAATCAAGCTTTTTTGTCCTTACGAATAAAGCAACAGCGAGTGCAGGAAAATCTCACTCCGCTCAAATCCGAATTGGAACAAATGCAGCAACAAGTTACTGAAAAACAGCAACAACAAAAGCAACTCAATCAAGATTTGACGCGATTAGATCAGCTTAAACAGCAGTTAGAATCCGATTATGCCGCTCTGCAACAGCAAATGCAAACCTTGCGAGTACAGAAGTTAACAGCCAGTGAAACAATATTTCCCATAATTGAACCGATTTTATCCGCGATTTTACCACGAGAATGGCAGAAATTGCTGGAATTTACTCAACAGCTTACTGAGGATGAGCGAATGGCATTTCAAGCAATTGTGTCAGAAGATAATGCCGCGTTAAATAAAATTTATAATCAAAAAGGGATACTGTCACAGGATTTAATTCAATCCCTTAATCAAAAGTCTATTGCCGTTCTCGGAGATTCTCTATTTTTCAGCGATAGTACCTCAGTTACTCCTCAACTCCATAAAGACTATAGTTCAGTATTAAAAGAACCAACATCTATTTATTTTAAAGACTTGATTGGACTTAATTATCGTCAAATTAAATCTGACATCGTATCCACGAGTTTTATTCACCTTACATCTTGAACCAGTAATCATACCAATGTTGCGTTCTATAGCAGTAAGTAGGTGGACACAATTAAAGTTAGCGGTGGAGATTAGGGAACAGGGAACAGGGAACAGGGAACAGGGAACAGGGAACAGGGAACAGGGAACAGGGAACAGGGAACAGGGAACAGGGAACAGGGAACAGGGAACAGGGAACAGGGAACAGGGAACAGGGAACAGGGAACAGG